>CACZNY010000024.1 GCA_902782655.1 uncultured Lachnospiraceae bacterium | reverse complement strand
TTTATTATACCTGCGATATAAAGAGCCAGCTGCCAGCAATGGACATATCCTTCGGAGAAAAGCTCCGTGACGCACTGCTCATTGATTACCTTAACGATCCTTTAAGAGATGACTACGGTGTGCCGGAAAGCTCAGAGGATAAGGCTTACAGAGCATATAGGGATGGAGAGCCGGCTTATGAAAGGCTTAAGGAATATGGCATGGAGAAGCTTTTCGGCGAAGTGGAGATGCCTCTTGCCTTCGTGCTGTTTGATATGGAGCAGGAGGGAATAAGGGCATCAAAAGAAGCCCTGATTTCCATATCGGAGGAGCTTGATAAGGATATCAGGGCATTGGAGCAGGAGATATATAAGGATGCGGGCGAGGAATTTAACATCAATTCTCCCAAGCAGCTGGGAGTGATCCTTTTCGAGAAGCTGGGACTTCCCGGAGGGAAAAAGACAAAGAGCGGCTATTCCACGGCTGCCGATGTGCTGGATAAGCTTGCGGAGGATCAGCCTGTAGTAAAGAAGATACTTGAATACAGGAGCGTATATAAGCTTAAGAATACATATACAGACGCTCTGGCAGATTATATCGATGAGGGTGGGCGTATCCATTCCACCTTTAAGCAGACGGTGACAGCTACGGGAAGACTCTCATCCGCTGATCCCAATCTTCAGAATATACCCATCAGAACTGAGAGGGGGAGGGAGCTCAGGAAGGTCTTTATTCCGAGAGAGGGCTGGAGCTTTACCGATGCGGACTACTCCCAGATAGAGCTCAGGATCCTGGCGGCGCTTTCCGGTGATGAGAAGCTTATAGAAGCCTTTAAGGCCGGGCAGGATATACACAGGAGCACGGCATCTCATGTATTCCATGTGGACTATGAGGATGTGACGGAGCAGATGAGAAGGAATGCCAAGGCAGTCAATTTCGGTATCGTATACGGAATAAGCTCCTTCGGGCTCTCGGAGAATCTTTCCATATCAAGGAAGGAAGCAAAGGATTACATTGATCAGTATTTCGAGACCTTCCCCGGAGTAAAAGCCTATCTGGACGGACTAGTGGCCTCAGCAAAAAAAGACGGGGCGGCAGTGACGTATTTCGGAAGGCGCAGACCCATACCCGAGCTTCGGGAATCGAACTTTATGCGGAGGCAGTTCGGGGAGAGGGTCGCCATGAATATGCCCGTGCAGGGAACAGCCGCGGATATTATGAAGATAGCCATGGTAAGGGTTCATGACATGCTAAGGGCGGAGAAGCTTCAATCCAGGCTCATACTGCAGATACATGATGAGCTTCTCATAGAGACGGCTCCCGGAGAAGAGGAGCAGGTAAAGAAGATACTGATGGACGGCATGATGGGCGCGGTCTCTCTTGCTGTGCCGCTGGAGGTGGACGTGAATTGCGGCAGGGACTTCTATGAAGCTCACTGATCATAATAAGCGTACCCGGTGCATAGGGATAACAGGAGGAGTAGGCTCGGGGAAGACCAGGGTGCTCTCATACCTTAGGGAAAGGACGGGAAGCCGGGTCTTTATCGCCGATGAGGAAGCAAAGAAGCTTTACCTTCCCGGAAGCAGGGTGTTTGAAGGCATCATCGGGGCAGCCGGACAGGATATACTTGATGACAGGGGAGAGCTTGATAAGAAACGCTTTGCAGCAAGGCTGTTTGAAGACAGCGCTCTCAGAGACAGGGTGAACTCCATAGTGCATCCTGCCGTGGAGGAGCTTATACTTGACGCCATGGCAATGGAGAGGGCAGAGGGAAAAAGGGATTTCTTTTTCGTGGAGGCTGCCCTGCTCATTGAATGCGGATATGAGGAGCTTCTGGATGAGCTCTGGTATGTATATGCTTCAGCGGATACCAGAAGGAAGAGGCTCATGGAGAGCAGGGGCTACAGTGATGAGAAGATACAGAGTATCTTTGATTCGCAGATGTCCGATAAAGAGTACAGAGCTCATTGCAGGAGGGTGATCGACAATGACGGGAGCCTGGAAAAAATGAAGGATTCCGTGGAAAGTATAATAAAAGAGGTGCTTGGAAACTAATGAAATATCTGATCATAGGCGCAGGTCCGGCAGGACTTACATTCGCAAACAGACTCCTCGACAAGGGAGAGAAGGATTTCCTTATCCTTGAGGCGGAGAGCACGGCAGGAGGACTATGCAGATCTGAGGACGTGGACGGCAGCCCGCTGGATACGGGCGGGGGACATTTCATAGACGTAAGGCGTCCCAAAGTAAATGAATTTCTTTTCAGGTTCATGGGGGAGGATGAGTTCAATGCCCATGACAGGATAACGAAGATAAGGACGGCGGGTACAAGGATAGATTATCCCTTTGAGGCCAATATCTGGCAGCTTCCCATAGATGAGGAGGTAGAGCATTTAAAAGCCATAGCTCAGGCCGGCTGCAATAC
>CACZNY010000023.1 GCA_902782655.1 uncultured Lachnospiraceae bacterium | reverse complement strand
CTGCAAAACAGTATATACAGTCCAGATTACAATTTCCTGAAAGCTGCCACCCTATATAAAAAGGATACTCAGATACTATATTCTTCGAACGCTTATCCTCCTTAGTCTTGAGATATGCTTCAAGCTTTTCAGGACTGTCCGTAGCATGAGTCTGTTCAAGGTCTGAAATTGTCAGATCCTCATAAAACCAAAAAATATGAGTCGGCTTATTATATACAGTGATTCCGTTCTTTTCCTCACGAATGAAATACTGATTCCCCATAGCCAGTTTTTTCACATCACTCATCTTCACCCCTCCGTTAATTATATTTCCCCACACAACAATATCTTTATCCGAAATATGTAAATGATAGCATTGTGACGTCATCAAACTGCGGTTCACCGCCGATGAATCTGTCAATGTCCGTTCTTACAGCTGTTATTAACTGCTCATCTGAAGCTTTAATGTTGGCGTTGAGTGTTTTAAGAAGTCTGTCAGTTTCAAAGCGATTGCCGTCACGATTCTTGGCATCGGTAACTCCGTCCGTATAAAGGAATATACGGTCTCCGGGATGAAGCTCGTAGGATATTTCCGGATATTCCATACCCGGCAGGAAGCCAACCGGAGGACCATGCTTTTCTTTATCGATGGTATACTGCGCACTTTCTTTATCTGCTCTTAGTATCGCCGGATAATCATGTCCTGCATTACATACATCCATATGACCGGTCGTAAGATCAATAATTCCGAGCCATAGTGTAACAAACATTCCGGCTTCATTTTTCTCAGAAATAACCTTATCGGCATATGAGATTATTTCTGATGGACTTCCTCCCATCTGCCCACGTGTCTTTATATTTATTTTGGAAATTGCCATGAAAAGCGCAGCTCCGATTCCCTTATCCGAAACGTCTGCTATAAGAATGGCAAGATGTGTATCATCAATCATAAAGAAATCATAGAAGTCACCGCCAACCTCTTTGGCCGGCTTTGTGGAAGCATAGACATCAAATTCCTTCCTGTCAGGAAAGGCAGGGAAGCTTGTCGGAAGCAGTCCGTCCTGAATCTTTGATGCTATATCCAGCTCATTCTGTGTGGCAACAAACTTCTTCTCGCGCTCTGCAACCAGGACACCGAAATTCAGAATTATAGCAATAAGTATTGCTGCCGGCTTTGTGGATATACCAAAATGGAAGAAGGTCATAACCTCTGAAATCACAGGAAATACGAACAGAATCGCAGTAACAGCCTTCGTCATATTCGATGCTTCGGATTTAACAAGTATTTCAACGGCTCCGGGTACAATCAATATATAAACAACAGGTCTTAAACTATAGAGAATTGCCCTTCTGTAATATCCGTCACTGTCAACAGTAAAATAAATCGGCAAGAAAATATCCAATATACAGACTACTGCCAGCAGCAGATATAATACAAAAAAGACATCCCCGGTAATCTTCACCAGTTTACTGTTAAAATTGAGGATGTGGTGCATATATATCCAGAAGAGAAGACCGATTGTATAATAACAGATATGCAGTGCAGCACATGTTATACGATTGATCATCGCATATTCCGGAATTCCCTGAACCAGCCATGAAACCTCATCCAGAAAAAGGCATAGCGCACATACAACTATCTCAGGAATAAAAATAAAATAATAGCTTTCAACCTTATCCATGCTATGAAGACTGCTGTAATAAATGACGGCGCATATAAAAAGACCGAGAATCTCTATTCCTGTGCTGAAGCACCAGCTTCCCTCCATATCGTGGAATCCTCGCTGCAGCTGGAATGCAAATCCGGACACAGCAAGGAAACACACTAATGCAAAGCCTGCATTCAGCGCGGATTTTGTCCTCGGTGCAATTTTTTCTAACCATTTCTCACTCATATATCTTTATGAATTAGTACTCCGGTACTTTAACCTCAACTCTGCTGGTAGGAGCAGTTTCATAACCACCACTCAGGGTCGGGTGATCAAAGGTTGCTGTTTTTTCGTTTATTACTACTGCCTTATCATACTTAGTTCCGCTGTCAGTCTTAATATTTAATCCATGCAGACCAAGCGTAACATTACTGCCATAGTTTTTAGGATCAGATAATCCCATATTATTCGGCTCACTCGCCATCATCGCATATTGATCCTTACGGTTATAGCCTACCATAAGCTTTGCATTCTTACGGTTT
>CACZNY010000022.1 GCA_902782655.1 uncultured Lachnospiraceae bacterium | reverse complement strand
AGCTTATCAGCTGCGGACATAATAGGGAAGAGAGGTGGAAATCCTCCGCGATCCCGTCACCGTGAAAGCCGGGAAACCTGCCGGACGAGGCATTTTGCAGTATGCAAAGAAGTCACGAGAGATGGCTGCCGAAGTATGTGCGGGTATATAACGTGCCCGGACGATAGTCTGCGCCCTCTTGTGCAAAAAAAATATAGGAGGGTTATTTTTATGAAAAAGAAGATGGTATTGATGCTGGTTTTTGCCATGCTCACGGGAGCTATGGCAGGCTGCGGACAGGATCAGTCTGTAAAAGGCGATGCTCCTGCTCCGGATACCGCGCAGGCTGAGGCGGAAGCAAGCACTGAGACTGAGACTCAGGCAGAGGCTTCGGAGGAAGCCGCGGCTTTCGAAGCTGCATCGGAGGAGACCGCTGCTCAGGCGGAAGCATCTGAGGCGGATGAGGCAGACGAGGAAAACTATGATACCGGGGATGCGAAGCTTGATGATCCGGGGAATCAGTCCGAGGGCATAGGAGAAAAGGAGCTTTTGGTGGTATCCTTCGGCACAAGCTTCAATGACAGCAGAAGGCTCACCATAGGAGCCATAGAGCAGGCGCTTCAGGAGGCATTTCCTGACTGGGCGGTGCGCAGGGCATTTACCAGCCAGATAATCATCGATCACGTTAAGAAACGTGACGGTGAGGTGATAGACAACGTGGAGGAAGCCCTTGAGCGGGCAGAGCAGTGCGGGGTTAAACAGCTTGTGGTACAGCCTACTCATCTGATGAACGGCTATGAGTACAATGACCTCGAGGAGCTCCTTGCTTCCCATGCGGATGCCTTTGAAAGCGTAAGGGTGGGGGATCCGCTCCTCACCTCCGATGATGATTTTTCGGCTGTGGCCGAGGCCTGCCATGAGGCAACAAAATCCTATGATGACGGTAAGACCGCCATCTGCTTCATGGGGCACGGTACGGAGGCAGACTCCAATGCAGTCTATTCAAAGATGCAGAAGGTTTTTGAGGACAAGGGCTATAAGAATTATTACATCGGGACCGTGGAGGCCGAGCCGTCTCTTGAAGATGTGCTCAAGGCCATAGACGGGAAGGGGTATGAGAAGGCAGTCCTCCGTCCTTTGATGGTAGTGGCCGGGGATCATGCAAACAATGACATGGCGGGAGATGAGGATGACTCCTGGAAATCCATGTTTGAAAAGGCGGGCTATAAGACAGTGCCTGTGGTGGAAGGACTCGGCCAGCTTAAGGAGATACAGGAGCTGTACGTGGCTCATGCAAAAAAAGCCATAGAAGGAAAGTGATATTTTGTCAAAGAGAGTTTTCAGAAAAAATCATATTGCACTGCTTTTAGCAGCTGCCATGGCGTTATCGGGCTGCGGGACTTCTAAGGAGGCCTCAGCCACCGCTGCGGATGATGCTGCGGTGTCAGCCGGAGTTTCAGAGGCCGGGATCGAGGAGGAAGCCGTATCGGAGAATGTATCCTCCGGTAACGGCAGATACAGCAGGGTGGCGGACAGCTCTGATTATACTGCCTCAGAGCTTATAGATGACAGCGAATATACACCGGTAACCGCAGCGGAGATTAATGACGGAGAGTATCTTCTTGACGTGGAGTCAAGCTCACCGATGTTTAAGGTGGCGGACACTCTTCTTGTCGTCAGCGGCAACAGCATGGACGCCATACTCAGGATAGAGAGTGATTCCTATCTTTTCCTGTACCCCGGTACCGCGAAGGAGGCTGCTTCCGATAAAGAGGAGAATTTCATCGGTTTCAGGAATAATGATGCCGGAGACCAGCTTTACAGGGTTCATGTTGAAGCGCTTGATAAGGCTCTGCCCTTTGCGGCTTTCAGCAAAAAGAAGGAGCAGTGGTATAACAGGACGCTTTTATTCAAAAGCTCCGCCCTGCCGGATGAGGCCTTTAAGGAGAACAGATATAATACCGTCTCTTCTCTTGGCATAAAGGACGGAACCTACTATATCAATGTGGAGCTTAAGGGAGGCACCGGGAAGGCTTCGGTGGAGTCGCCCGCCCTGCTTCTTGTCAGTGAGGGGGAGGCTGCGGCTCTGATCTCCTGGTCTTCTCCAAATTACGATTATATGCTTGTCGACGGTGTCAAATATGATGCTGAGACAGAGGAGGATAAGTCCACCTTTATCATACCGGTCAGGGGCTTTGATTATCCGATGCCTGTCACAGCCGATACCACTGCCATGAGCAAGCCTCATGAGATCGAATATGCCCTGAGCTTTGATTCGTCTTCCATAACAATGGCAGATCCCGAGGGTGTCGCTCCCATGTACCGGAGCATGAGGAGGAAGGAGCAGATACGCCCCGAATATGCCACGGGCTTCACCATTGATGTCTTTGAAAATAATATCTGCAGGGTGAACGTCGGCTCCGATAAATACCTGCTGGTGCCTAAGCTTACAGAGCTTCCGTCCGGTATACCGGAAAACGTGACCGTGATAAGGACTCCCATAAGCCGCGCCTATATGGCTTCCTCCTCTGCCATGGATTTCTTTGCCAGTACCGGTACTTTGTCTGATATTGCCTTTGTGAGCCAGAAGGCGGATAAATGGACTGATCCTGCGGTGGCGTCGCTTGTCGAAAACGAAACCATGAAATATGTCGGAAAATATGATGCTCCCGATTATGAGGCACTTATAACGGGAAAGGCCGATCTGGCCATAGAGAATTCGATGATATATCACTCGCCCGAGACTAAGGAAAAGCTGGAGGAGATATCCATACCTGTTTTCGTGGATCTTACAAGCTATGAAGCTGACCCGAGGGGAAGGGTGGAATGGATAAAGATATACGGACTTCTTACAGGCGAATACGGAAAGGCGATAAGATACTTTAACGGCTGCTGCAAAAAGGTGGATGAGATCATGGAAGGCAGTAAGGCTTCCGGTAAAACAGCCGTCAGGCCAAAGGTTGCTTTCTTCTATGTGAGTCCCAAGGGGAATGTGGGAGTGAGGAATCCAAAGGATTATGTCGCCAGAATGATAGAGATGGCGGGAGGGGAATATATCCCTTCAGGGATTAAGGCACCTGCCGACAGGACAAGCTCGGCAGTGGATATGTCCATGGAGGATTTTTATCTTAAGGCAAAGGATGCTGATATCCTGATCTACAACGGGACTCTTTATGGAAGTCCGGGCTCCATAAGCAGGCTTACTACTGAGACGGCGCTGCTTTCAGAGTTTAAGGCCGTGAAGGAGGGGAGAGTGTATACTTCCAATGACTCCATGTATCAGGCAACCTGCGCGGCCTCGGATATCATATCTGAGCTCGAAGCAGTTATTAACGGCAGGGATACGGATTCGGTTTATTTTACAAAGCTTAAATGAGGACAAAATCCTTCCTTTTCCTTTCATTTACGGTCGTCCTGTTTGCCGTGTCAGGCGCAATGCTCGGCACGGCATCCTGGGACGATCCCTCTTTTTTTACCATACTTTACACCATAAGGATACCGAGAGTGCTGGCAGCCCTTATCCTGGGAGGGGCGCTTTCCGTATCGGGGTATCTTTTGCAGGTCTTTTTTGCAAATCCCATCGCAGGACCCTTTGTACTCGGCATATCGAACGGAGCCAAGCTTGCCACAGCCTTTGTTTTCATCATGCTGATGCGATACGGCATACATCTTTCCTCACTGGGACTCGTAGCCGCATCATTTTCAGGAGCGGGGCTAGTGACGGCGGCGGTGCTTTCCGTATCAAGGAGGACCCGCAGGATGACAGTGCTGGTGCTGACAGGCGTGATGATAGGATATATCTGCACCGCGGTCACGGATTTCTTAATAACCTTTGCTGACGATCATGATATAGCAAATCT
>CACZNY010000021.1 GCA_902782655.1 uncultured Lachnospiraceae bacterium | reverse complement strand
TTATACGCAGGCGACAATCACAGCTATGAGACTTACTTTGTTTCTTCTGAAAACAACAGCCTGATGATGAAGGACTGCATTACTGACGGTGTCAACGACGGTACAAATAAATATATGGGATTTCTGAGGGAAACCAATGATTATGACCACGATAAGGATTTCACCGGAGGCGCAAAGGAGTTTGAAGCTCTCATTGCCGAAAGAGATGCAAAGCCCATAATCGAATTTACGAAAGTCTCATGACCGGCTACCGGGGTTACTGATACCTGTCTGATCACGCAGAACAAAAAGACCTGGCCATCACCGGTCAGGTCTTTTGCAAATCTTACTTATAAAACTTTTTTTCGAGGAAGTCCTTAAGATCCGCCTTGCTGGTGGATTTCAGGATATACCCTTCGGGCTTTAATGCCATAACCCTTGATACCGCCTCTCTCGTGCCGTTACCTGTCAGGAAGACCACCGGTATGTCCGCTGTCGCGCTCTCCTGTCTTAGCATCTGAAGAACCTGGGGGCCGTCGACCACGGGCATCTCATAATCCAGAAGTATCATATCTATCCTGTCATCCTCCGGAACCTTGAGCAGGAAGGTGATCGCCTGCATTCCGGCTGTCACGATATCCACCCTGTAGTCGGTCTTTATCCACTCCCGGATCATCTTTGCGTAGGAAGGATCGTCATCGACTATCAGGATCCTTTTCTTTCTTTCGGGGATCTCTTCCCTCTCCATCTCCTGTACGAGCGCGTCTTCTAAGGCCTTCATGTCTATCGGACGGTTGATCCAGGGATATTTCTTAAGCTTTGGTATCTCTGCCAGAAAGTCTGCCTGATACTTACTCTCTCCGATGAGCACTGCCTTCTGGCCGCGCTCCAGGACCGTCCTGCAGAGCTTTCGCACAAGCCCAGGCTTCGCCGCTTCGTCATTTATGTCGGGGGGAAGATAAAACAAAATAAGATTGGCGTATTTGCCCTCCCTTTCAAAATTGTATTCAAGACCCTCGGATACCGTGGTGAACCGGCACTCCAGCTCGGTAAGCTTTCTCTCGATACTCTTTATTATCACACTGTATTGAAACATCACTACCACGATATCAATGTTTTTAAGTTTACTCATTACTGGCTCCCCCGGCCGCTCAACTATCAGCTGACTCCCTTTTTGATGGCTCTCAATGCCTCTTCCTGTATATCCCTGTCATATGAAAGCATGGCCTCTGTTTCACGGTCCTTTATCCTTCTGTCAATATAATTTCCTGTTAATTTTACGATAAGAGGGGTCTGGACTACAACACCTATCAGATTGGGTATCATCATCAGTCCGTTAAAGGTATCCGAGATATCCCATGCAAGGTTTGATTCCATCACAGCTCCGAATACTATCAGTCCGATGAAGATCAGACGGTATATCCTGCCGCAGGTGACACCCAGAAGGTACTCCGTGACCTTGGCTCCGTAGTAGGACCAGCCCATCACTGTAGTGAATGCGAAGAGCGTTATCACAAGCACGACGAACCATTCTCCCGGCTTTCCCAGAGTCGTTCCGAAAGCCTTGGCTACCAGGGTGGCATCATTAACACCCTCTTTTGTTAAGCCTGTATCAAGATCGATGGCTCCGGAGCTCAGGACGACTATTGCCGTCATGGTGCAGATTATCATCGTATCAAGGAAGACCTCCGCTATCCCCCACATCCCCTGACGTACCGGCTCACGCACACAGCTGTTGCTGTGCACCATGACAGAGGAGCCAAGTCCTGCCTCATTGGAAAAGACACCTCTCTTGCAGCCGTTCTTTATGGTATTAAGTGCTATCTGTACAGCAGTTCCCGCGGCTCCCCCCTTCAGGGCAGCAGGCCCAAGCGCAAACCTGAAGATCGATGTAAATACCGCAGGGATGCTTCCTATATGGAGCAATATCATTATAACACATCCGATAATATAAACTATCGACATGAAGGGGATCAGCTTTTCTGATACGGCGGCCAGCCTCCTGAAGCCTCCAAGTATGATTATGGCAGCCGTGACCATGAGAGTCATTCCTATCAGCCAGTTTACCTTCGGCGCTCCGAGAAAGAGATCATGATTCATGCCTGAAAAGAAAGTAGACTCAAAGTTTATCGTTATCTTGTTTATCTGCCCCATATTGCCTATCCCGAAGGATGCGAGCATGGTGAAGATACAGAACAGCACTCCAAGAAGCTTTCCGATGCCTTTGCAATGCTTCATCGAGCCTACTCCGTCCTGCAGATAGTACATGGGTCCGCCCGACCATGCTCCCTCCGAATTACGGCGCCTGAAATACATTCCAAGGACATTTTCGGAATACTTGACCATCATTCCGAAAAAGGCCGCTACCCACATCCAGAGCACCGCTCCCGGCCCACCTACGCATATCGCGGTGGATACCCCGGCTATATTCCCCGTACCGATGGTCGCGCATAATGCCGTGCAGAAGGCGCGGAACTGGGATAAGGCCCCCGCATCGTTGATTATGCGGCTTTCGGAGGGCGGGCACCGGAAGGTCCTGCTCCACCAGTGTCTTAAGTGAGTAAGCTGAAAAAAGCCTGTTATCACGGTACAGATCAGTCCCGTCCCAAGCAGGAGGATAAGACCGAAGGTTCCCCAGGCAAAGCTGTTTACAGCATCATTGATCCGTATTACCGTTTCCATTAAGCTATCCTAATATCTCGCAGTATACCAGGGTCTGATTGAGCAGCTGGTAAGCCACCTCTCCAAAGGTAACAGGTCCTGTGTACGGAGGAGTCTTTCTGCCTTCAAGCTTTCCATACTGGTAGTTAAGTATGCAGTTGAATGAAAGCACGGGCTGCCTGGCTCCGGCGGAATCGATCCTGTCCCTGAATTCCTTAGCATAGTCATCGACATTTACAGCGAAGCGGTACTCCACATCCTTGAATACCGGAGCATACAGGCTTACCTTCCCGTCCGACACCTCCCTGACTGAGGTATTGATATATGCGCCGTTATAGTCCGCTACCAGAGGAAGCCTTACATCCGTCCTCTTCTTCCTGATATATTCCGAAAAATCAACCTCCTGACCGTTGACCGTACACCTTCTGATATCAAGCTCGTTATCGGAGAATCTGATCACAGGATCCGTCTTGTCGTCGGAGAAGATATTTATCATATTTATCATAGCGCTCTTCTCCTCCGGAAGGCCGATATGCATGACTACAGCCTTGTCCGTAAAGGCTTCTCCCGTCTCACCGTCATATACCCTTGCCTCTCCTCCGGTTTCCAGATCAAAGCCGGATATCCAGCCTATCGTAGGATGCATGAGCAGTTCCTCGACCTCGGGAGCCTCTCTTGCATACTTGGTCGCGACAGCCGAGCCATAGGGCATGATGATAAGTATAAGCCCGTTATCATAGCAGTCCTCGACGATCTGAAAGACATTATATTTCCCATAGACTGATATCTTTGCCTCCGACGCAAAGTCGAGCACATCCGCAAACAGCCTGTCCTTTGTCTGTATGCCGCCTTCCTCACTCATGAAATAAGGCGTTGTCCCTCCTATCCATTTTCCCTTTGGAAGCTTTTTCAGCAGGGAATCATCCGCTGCAAAATGCAGTATCTTTCCCTCATTGATCATAGCGACAGCTTCTTCTAATGTGACAAGCATTCCCCTACCTCCTCTGATTCTTTATTCACAGTGCAGCTATATTGGCAAGATCGACCTTGGCAACTATAGGATACTTTGACAGAAACTCATCCATCTCCTTCATGCATGAATCCATGGATGCAGGATCCGCCTGGATCTTTTTCTGCAATTTGGATATAAGCATATTAAAAGCCAGATTACTGGACGAATACTTAAGCTCCTTCTTCAGCACCTTCATTATCCTCTCCTTCACAGCAGAATCCATCTCTCTCACCTCTTTCCTTACCTGACATCACTCAGCACTTCAAGTATCCCGTCATAATCATACAGATCCGCTTTCTGGCGGACAGTCTCAAATCTTTCCTTTTCAGCTTCAGGTATCGCATAGGCTCCGATCTCATTGATTATATCCTCAAGCATATCGCAGTCCATAGCCTCGGCTGCTTCCCTCATCCCCTCGTACACATCCTTCATCATTGCTTCATCCGCCGGCGGCTTGTCTGAAGCTTCATCGCCGGCATCTGTTTCGGCAGCAAAATACGGAGCAAGCTTTTCCTCAAAGCCAAGATAATCCTCCATCACCTTCTCATGATTATCCCTTATGTACTGTATATCCTCTTCCTTGCCCGCTGCCTCCAGCTTCTCAGCCTTATCTCCAAGCTCCAGCGCTCCCACAAGCCTCGCAGAGCTTTTAAGGGCATGTATCTTGACTGTATAGTTCTTCCAGTCCTCCCTTTCATAGCAGTCCGAAAGCTCGCCGTACTTTGCAGGTATCGAATCATGGAATATCTTAAGTACAGTCTGGAATGCATCATCCGAGCCGCTGTTTTTTAACCCGGCCTTTATATCGATGAAGCTTATCCCGTCATACCATTCAGGCTCCGTCTCCTCCGGTATCTCCTCCGGCTCATAGGCTGCGGTCTCTCCGTAGGACTCTTCTGTTTCAGCCTCTGCCTCCTCATCAATATCCTGCTCTTCCGTCTCCTCTTCCGCCTCGTATCTTTCCATAGCCCTTTCCCTGGCCTCTATCTCCTCAAAGTATGCCGCGAGATTATAGGACTTGTTTGACTTAAGGAAATACAGTATGCCGAAGGTTCCCGGGCCGCAGTTTGAGGAGATGGCTGCAGAGGCCTGCTGGAATACCACATGCTCAAAGTAGGCATTCTTCCTTATCTCTTCTTCTATCCAGGACAGTGTGCTCATGGGTATATCCACATAGGTGACAAACACGACATCCGCATCCGGGATGGTATCGGGAGGCAGTGCGGAGCCGATATATTTCTTATAGGCTCTCTTTATCCTTCCCTGCCATATTCCTCCGAGTCCCGCCTTGTCATTTCTGATCCTAAGAGCGGGATGCAGATTAAGGGTCTGAGCTATCCTGTGAAGTCCCTGACTCAGCAGTCCCCTCTTTGCCATATATTCCGTTGTATCAATGACAAAGCTGCATTTTACGCGCTGCTTGACAGCTTCAAGCTCCTGTACTATATCCTCGGCCTGCATTCCCTGCTGCACGAGCCTGCTCGCGATAAGCACCAGGATACCGGTGGCACTTGAGATACACTCCGAGTTGATCACCGAGACATTATCAAAGGATCTTGCAGCCTCGCTTGCGATCTCATATTCCCTGCTCATGCTGGCGGTGATGGCTATGTGTATGATGTGATGCGCCTTCTTTAGGGTTTCCGCAAAGAACTCCGTATAATCAGCCTCGCCCGGAACATCCGATACCGCGTCATG
>CACZNY010000020.1 GCA_902782655.1 uncultured Lachnospiraceae bacterium | reverse complement strand
GTCCAGCGCGATATAGTGCTGACCGACATCTGCCTTTTAAGCAAAACCGGGGGTATTCACGGAGATTATGCAAGAAACGGGCTTAAGGAAAAAAGAAGGATCACCATAGGGATAATGGCCGGCGGAAGGAGCAGCCGGATGGGCAGGGACAAAGCCCTTCTTGAATGGGAAGGAGCAAGTCTTATCGGGCATATTGCAAAGGAGCTGTCTTCCTTTCCGGAGCTTCTTGTTTCCTGCGGCGCCAGATCAAGGTATGAGGAGCTCGGTCTGCCTCTTGTCATCGATGAAAATAAAGCTGCGGGTCCGCTTGAAGGTATAAGGAGGCTGCTCCTTGCGGCTTCGAACGACAGGGTCTTTGTCTGTGCGGTGGATATGCCCTTTATCACAAAGGAGCTGGTGAGATTCCTTTATGACAGGATGGAGGAGGATACGGACTGTATCCTTGCGAAGGCTCTGGATGAACCCGAACCGCTTTGCGCCATCTATAAAAAAAGCGTCCTGCCTGCAATAGAGGATATGATCGCAGAAGGAAAGCACCGTATCAGAGACCTTTATGACAGCGTCAGGGTACAATATGCCGATCTTTCGGAGGGCGGTTTTTCCGCAGATGCCGTAATGAACCTGAATACCCGGGAGGATTATTTAAAGGCTGTGGAGAAGAGCGGGAAATAAAAGCCTGAAGCTTGTTTTTTCCTGTTCCGAGTGTATAATTAAAAGGCTGTGTGTCCGGTGCAGACGCGGGGGTACGGCGAGGCCTGAAACGAAGAGAAATGAGGTGATATGATGCAGAGTAAGGTTTTTCAGTTGCTGGTGGATAATACCTCCGGAGTATTGTCAAGGATATCAGGGCTTTTCTCCAGAAGAAGCTATAATATCGAGAGCATTACCGCAGGTACTACCTCCAACCCGAAGTACACCAGGATAACCATAGTGGCGACCGGTGATGATGAGATCCTGGAGCAGATCGAAAAGCAGGTCAGGAAGCTTACCGATGTGAGGGATATAAGGGAGCTTGAGCCTGAGAGCTCGGTCTACAGGGAGCTTGCCATGATAAAGGTGGCTACGGACAGTCCCGACCACAGGCTGCAGGTAGCGTCCATAGTGGATATGTTCCGCGCCAAGGTCATAGATGTGGCCGATGAGTCCCTTATCATAGAGATAGTGGGCAATACCCAGAAGATCGATGCTTTCATCAGCATGATGCAGGGCTATAATATACTTGAGATAGCCCGCACTGGCATAGCGGGTCTTACGAGAGGAAAAGACAATATTGTGGATCTGCCGTAATAGTGAGATAATGGGCTTCTATGCCTCAGAAATAATATAAAGAGAAAGGAAGTAAGAACAAATGGAAAATCAGAACATGGAGAACCCGATCTTTTATCAGAATGACTGTAACCTGTCCCTTCTTCAGGACAAGACCATAGCCATCATCGGCTACGGCAGCCAGGGACATGCACATGCGCTGAACCTTAAGGAATCAGGCTGCAACGTGATAATCGGTCTTTATGAGGGTTCAAAGAGCTGGAAGAGAGCCGAGGAGCAGGGACTTAAGGTCTTCACCGCTTCAGAGGCTGCAAAGAAGGCAGACATTATCATGATCCTTATCAATGATGAGAAGCAGGCAAAGCTTTACAGAGAGGATATCGCTCCCAATCTGGAGGCAGGCAATATGCTGATGTTTGCTCACGGCTTCAATATCAACTATAAGCTCATAGTACCTCCCAAGGATGTGGATGTGACCATGATAGCGCCCAAGGCTCCCGGCCATACCGTCCGCTCGGAGTATCAGGCAGGCAAGGGTACGCCCTGTCTTATCGCCGTATACCAGGACTACACCGGGAAGGCAAAGGACATGGCTCTGGCATATGCGGCAGGAATAGGCGGAGCAAGGGCAGGAGTGCTCTGGACCACCTTTAAGACCGAGACGGAGACGGATCTTTTCGGCGAGCAGGCAGTGCTGTGCGGAGGCATCTGCAAGCTTATGCAGACGGGCTTCGAGGTTCTTACGGAGGCAGGCTACGATCCGAGGAATGCTTACTTTGAGTGCATACATGAGATGAAGCTCATAGTGGATCTTATCTATCAGTCAGGCTTCGCGGGAATGAGATATTCCATTTCCAATACCGCAGAATACGGTGACTATACCACAGGTCCCAAGATCATTACCGAGGATACCAAGAAGGCGATGAAGAAGGTTCTTAAGGATATCCAGGACGGCACCTTCGCAAAGGACTTCCTTCTGGATATGAGCGAGGCCGGCGGCCAGGTACACTTCAATCAGATGCGCCGCATAGCTTCCGAGCATCCTTCGGAGAAGGTAGGCTCCGAGATAAGGAAGCTCTACAGCTGGTCGGATGAGGACAAGCTTA
This sequence comes from uncultured Lachnospiraceae bacterium, assembly GCA_902782655.1. Classification (GTDB taxonomy): domain Bacteria; phylum Bacillota; class Clostridia; order Lachnospirales; family Lachnospiraceae; genus NK4A144. The sequence goes on along the minus strand of CACZNY010000020.1, from coordinate 3,993 downwards.
TCAATAACTGATGACAGGCTGATCTGATCAGCGTTTCCGTGAGGATTGATCTGATCATTTATGGAAAACGGGGCTTTATGCCCCGTTTTTTTGGGAAAATGCCGGTAAGATCGGTATTTCTCCGAAAGCGTGAATGTTAACATAAATATTTGTCGTAAATATGTATTTGTGATAAACTTCTAGGGTTAATGTTGTTGTTTGATAACGGAGAGATAATATGGGAATGACGATGTCACAGAAGATCCTGGCGGAGCATGCGGGACTCAGTGAAGTAAAGGCAGGACAGCTTATAGAAGCACGTCTTGATCTCGTGCTGGGGAATGATATCACTACACCGGTCGCCATCAGCGTGATGGAGGGCTTCAAAAACGGGAAGGTTTTTGATAAGGACAGGATAGCCCTTGTCATGGATCATTTCATACCCAACAAGGATATAAAATCTGCGGAGAACTGCAAATGCTGCAGGGAATTTGCCGCGAAGCATGATATCACCAATTACTTTGACGTGGGACAGATGGGTATAGAGCATGCCCTTCTTCCGGAGGCGGGGCTTACAGTAGCGGGAGATCTTATCATAGGAGCTGATTCCCATACCTGTACATACGGAGCTCTGGGAGCTTTTTCCACGGGAGTGGGCTCTACGGACATGGCCTGCGGCATGGCTACGGGAAAGGCCTGGTTCAAGGTCCCGGAGGCCGTGAAATTCAATATCACCGGCAAAAAGCCCCGGCATGTATCCGGAAAGGATCTCATCCTTCATATCATCGGAATGATAGGAGTCGATGGCGCTCTTTACAGATCCATGGAGTTTACGGGAGAGGGGATAAAGGAGCTTAATATCGACGACAGGCTTACCATAGCAAATATGGCCATAGAGGCCGGCGGCAAGAACGGTATCTTCCCTGTGGATGAGGTGACCGTGGAATACATGAAGGCGCACGGAGACAGACCCTATAAGGTATACGAGGCAGACAGCGATGCGGAGTATGCCGAAGAGTATACCATAGATCTCGGAAAGCTCCGTCCTACGGTATCCTATCCGCATCTTCCTTCAAATACTAAGACCATAGATGAAGCGGTAAAGGATAATATAAAGATAGATCAGGCAGTGATCGGCAGCTGTACCAACGGAAGGATCTCGGATCTTAGGGTCGCGGCTGATATCCTCAGAGGCCGCAGTGTGGCAAAGGGAGTCCGCTGCATAGTGATCCCCGGCACGCAGAAGATATATCTCAAGGCGCTTGAAGAGGGTCTTATAAAGGATTTCATAGAAGCCGGAGCCATAGTTTCCACTCCGACCTGCGGACCCTGCCTCGGCGGATATATGGGGATACTTGCTGCAGGTGAGAGATGCGTATCCACCACCAACAGAAATTTCGTCGGGCGCATGGGGCATGTGGATTCGGAGATCTATCTTGCAAGTCCTGAAGTGGCGGCTGCTTCGGCCGTTAAGGGCTTTATCACGGATCCGGCTGAGGTGTGACATATACCGCGGAAAAGCATTTTGACCGGAATCTGTACCCGGTCGCGAGTATAAGGAGGACATGATGGAGGCTAAGGGAAAAGTTTTCAGATACGGGGATAATGTTGATACCGATGTCATAATACCCGCAAGATACCTTGCCATACAGGACAAAAAGGAGCTGGCTTCACACTGTATGGAGGATATCGATGCGGATTTTGTAAAAAACGTCAGCAGCGGGGATATAATGGTAGCCGGTAAAAACTTCGGCTGCGGCTCTTCAAGGGAGCATGCCCCCATGGTAATAAAGGAGGCCGGGATATCCTGTGTGATAGCTGATACCTTTGCCAGGATCTTTTTCAGGAATGCCATAAACATAGGACTTCCCATCATAGAATGCAGGGAAGCCTCCGAGGAGATAAAGGCCGGGGATGAGGTGGAGATAGACTTTGATCTCGGAAGGATACATGACATCACCACCGGGAAGACCTATGAGGGAGCTCCGTTCCCTCCCTTCATGCAGGGGATAATAAATGCAGGCGGCCTTGTAAACTATGTCAATGAAGAGGGGAATAAATGAATATCCTGCAGGCTATATTACTGGGAGCGGTACAGGGGCTGGCTGAGTTTCTGCCCATATCCTCCTCCGGACATCTTGCCATATTACAAAACCTTTTCCATATTGAAGCGGATACGGGGATGCTGTTCGATGTCCTTTTGCACATAGGTACACTGACCGCGATTTTTGTGGTCTTCTGGAAGGATATAGCCAAGCTTATCCTTGAGTTTTTCGGGATTGTCGCTGATTTTATCAGAAGGTTCAGGGAGCCCGATCTTATCGTCCTAAGCTCAGCCTACAGACGTTTCGTCCTGCTGATCATCGTCAGCACCATCCCTACGGCGATCCTCGGCTTCATCGGAAGGGATTTCGTGGAGTATGCATCCTCGACTCTTCTGATACCCGGTATAGGACTTATCATCACCTCCATTCTTTTATTCGTCTGCGACAGGATAGGAGACGGAAGGAAGGGGATCAAAAAGATAACCTACCTGAATGCCTTTGAGATAGGCATTGCCCAGGGTGTGGCTACGATACCCGGGATATCCAGAAGCGGCGCCACCATTTCGGCCTGCCTCATGCTCGGTATCAAGAAGGAGACGGCGGTAAAGTATTCCTTTATCATGTCCATACCGGCTGTGCTCGGAGCTGCGGTCCTCGAGCTTAAGGATGCCGCAGGGGCATCGGTTACGGGCGGTACGGTGATAGCCTATATTACAGGCATGGTAGTCGCGGCGGTAGTGGGTTATTTTGCGATCCGTGTCATGATAAATGTGGTAAGAAGAAAGAGATATCTGTATTTTTCAATATACTGTCTGGTCATTGGCCTTGTGGCCATAATCGGACATATAGTGACGAAGCGGTAATCCATGGCAGAGACAAAAAAGAAGAAGACGGCTTCAAAAAGCAGCACTAAAAAGAAAAGTACGCAGAGCTCAAAAACTGCGAAAAACAATAAAAAATCAACAGCAGGCAGCACTTCAAAAAGTAAGGGAGGATCCTCAAAACGATCTGAAGCAAGGGAGGTGGATCTCCCGTCAAGGAGGCCCTCGAGGCGGGACGACGGATACAGCGCCGCTTCCGAGTCAGGCATCATAGTACTGCTTGCTCTTTGCGTTCTTCTTTTTCTCTCGAATTTCGGGATCATAGGCTCCGTGGGCAATGCAGTGGCCTCCTTCCTTTTCGGTTTGTTCGGGTCGGCTGCCTACGTCTTCCCCTTCGCCCTGTTTTTTACAGTGGTTATGCTTGTGGCCAATCACGCAAACAGGGAATCCGTGATGAAGGCCGTAATGATATGGACAGTTTATCTTATCGCAGGCATGTTTTTTGCACTCGCCTGGACGGGGGACTTCGAGACCAGGAAGTCCAGCTTTGCCGGTGATCCTTACTTCAGGTACGGCATGGAGCAAAGGCGCGGAGGCGGTTTGATCCCTGGACATTTATACGCCTTCATGTCAAAGGCATTAGGACAGTTCGGGGCAGTGATCGTAATGCTCACCGTCTTTGCCATCTGTCTCATCGTACTGACGGGCAGATCCATAATCAGGCTCATAAAGGAAAGCACAAGAGAGGCCGCCGACAGCATAGCAGACGGCATAGAGATAAGACAGGAGGAGATCTGGAGAGAGAGGAGACAGCGCAGGCGCAGCGAGGGAGTACATCCCGGAAGGCCGGCTCCCACGGGGGATGCCATATCAAGGCTTAAGCTTGAAGATACCGATGAGGGCTCCGATGAGATGAAGGAGCTTACGGCATCCGAGGTGGAGGAGCTTGATATCAAGGAGATGGAGCTTGAGGAGAGGATACTTCAGGCAGATGCCCCCGTACCTGTACCGCCTGAGATAACGGAGCTTAAGGAGATCAGACCGGAGGAGCCTGCATATCAGGAGCCCTGGCACGGAAGAGTGAATAAGGCGGAGGCAGCTGCGGCAGAGCCTGTAAGCAGGATGAAGACCGAAGCATGGCCTGAGCC
>CACZNY010000019.1 GCA_902782655.1 uncultured Lachnospiraceae bacterium | reverse complement strand
GGATATAATACGGATTTCTCAGGCTTCATGAGGGAGCTTGACAAGCTTGACATACAGGTGAACGGCAAGAATGTGATAGTGCTGGGAGCAGGAGGAGCCGCAAAGGCTGTGATGTATTCCCTCAAAAGACTGGGTGCCAGGCATATTGATATACTTAACAGGAATAAGGACAAGGCCGAGAGCATCTTCGGAGGCCAGCCGAATATCACCATAAGAGGCTTCAGGGACTGGAGGAGCATACCTGAGGGAAAGTACATCTGCATACAGTGTACCTCTGTGGGTCTTTCACCCGATGATGATGCCTGCGTGATAGAGGATGAGGATTTCTTTGACCTCGTTGATTCGGCGGTGGATCTTATCTATAAGCCGAAGGAGACTGCTTTCATGAAAAAAGTGACTTCTCACGGAGGCAGAGCCTATAACGGTCTCAGGATGCTGGTGTATCAGGCGGTCTCTTCTTATGAGTTTTTCATGAAAAAAGAAGTACCGGAGGAGGCAGCGGAGGAGCTTTACAATGAGCTTAATTCTTGAGGGCTTCATGGGCTCAGGCAAGTCTGCCGTGGGAAAATGCCTGGCAGAAAGACTTGGCATACCCTTTATAGATACCGACAGCGAAATAGAAGCAAGGCAGGGATGCTCCATACCGGAGATCTTTAAGGCCTTTGGGGAAGAAGCCTTCAGGCAGATGGAAACAGCCATGCTGCAGGGGCTTCTTCTTTCTGAGGTGGATGCGGTGATTTCACTTGGAGGAGGGACGCCGGTCAGGGATGCGAATAAGGGCATCATAAAAAAGCTCGGGAAGGTCATTTATCTGAAGGCACCTGCTTCAGTGCTTCTAAAGAGGCTTGAAGGAGAGGCTAAGGGCCGTCCCATGCTTGACGGATATGATATGGGGGAAAGGATAGCATCGCTTCTTAAGGAAAGGGAGGGTGACTATATGGCTCTTGCCGACCATGTGACGGATGTATCGGACGGTACAGCGGCAGAGATCTGCGACAGGATTATCAAGGAGGCAGGACAGTGAAGATACTGATAATTAACGGGCCGAACCTGAATTTTCTCGGAATAAGGGACAAGGCGGTCTACGGAAGCGAGGATTATGAGCATCTGAAGGAGCTCATTTACGATAAGGCCCGTGAGCTTGGGGTGGAGGCTGAATGCTATCAGAGCAACCATGAGGGCGATCTTATCGACCGTATACAGCTTGCCTATTCGGACGGCACGGACGGCATCGTCATCAACCCCGGTGCGCTCACACACTACTCCTATGCCTTATATGACGCTCTGGGCTCCTATGACACCATACCGATGGTAGAGGTGCATATTTCCGATATAAACAGCCGGGATGAATTCCGCAAGGTGTCCGTTACGGCTCCTGCCTGTGATAAGCAGATAGTAGGCCATGGTCTTGCCGGGTACCTTGAAGCAATGGATTTCATTTTTGAAAAAAAGAGCAATACTTGAAATTGAGCGGAGGCTGGTTTATAATAATGGACGCATTTATGTCTGAGAGAGTTATATGAGGAGCTTATGTCTCATGGGCAGGCTCCGTGACTTTTGTATTTAAGGAGGAAGATTTCGGATGATATCGGCAGGTGAATTTAAAAATGGTGTTACCCTGGAAATAGATGGTACAGTCTATCAGATAATGGAGTTTCAGCATGTCAAGCCCGGTAAGGGAGCGGCTTTTGTACGTACCAAGCTGAAGGACGTTATAAATTCAGGCGTAGTGGAGAAGACCTTCCGTCCTACTGAGAAGTTTGAGACGGCGCATATCGACAGAAAGGATATGCAGTACCTTTACAGCGACGGCGATATTTATAACTTTATGGATCCTGAAAGCTATGAGCAGATCGGCATCAACAAGGAGATAATCGGAGATGCCATGAAGTTCGTCAAGGAAAATGACAGCTGCAAGATCTGTTCATATAAGGGAAGCGTATTCTCTGTAGAGCCTCCTCTTTTTGTAGAGCTGGAGGTGACCGAGACAGAGCCCGGCCTTAAGGGCGATACGGCTACCGGCGCTTCAAAGCCTGCGACAGTGGAGACAGGAGCGCAGGTAATGGTTCCTCTCTTCGTGAATATCGGAGACAAGCTGAAGATAGACACAAGGACAGGCGAGTATCTGTCAAGAGTCTGAGCGATCTTTTATTCTTTAACGATCACCGGCGGGGGCGCATCTGCGTTCCCGTTTTCTTTTTTGCGCGATAAGTCTGTCAGTAGGCGCCGTGCCTGCACGAGCGCACATTTGACAGTCATAGCGACAATCTATTAGAGATGTTTCTCCTCTGCTCGATTATCCCCTGATGAATACACCGTTTTTGGATGAACCGCATGGGAAGCAGCACTTATTCATTAGTTGATGATCTATGGAGGTAAAAAAATGAGTTACGATGAGTTTAATGAAATGGTCAGGACAAAGCTTGAGGATATCTGCGGCGAGGAATTTTCGGTCTCGGTATATGAGGCTCTGAAGAATAATTCGGTGGTGCATAAGGGAATATCCATAAAGGAGAACACGAATCAGATCGCTCCCACCATCTACATGGACGAATACTACACCGATTACTGCGACGGAAGGGATATCTCGGAGATAATCCATGATAGCCTTCGGGTTTATTCGGCCAACAGGCTGGGACCTGAGGTCGATACGGAGAAATTTACAGATTTTGAGTGGGTGAAGGACAGGATATTCTTCAAGGTGATCAACGCCGAAAAGAACAGGAGACTGCTTCAGCAGGTACCCTGCAGCCTTTATCTGGATCTGGCCATGGTCTACGGTGTCTATATGGGAGACTACAAAGGGAGCTTTTCTTCGATCCTGATAAAGAAGGAGCATCTGAAGCTGTGGCAGGTGGACAGTCAGGAGATAAGGGAGCT
>CACZNY010000018.1 GCA_902782655.1 uncultured Lachnospiraceae bacterium | reverse complement strand
CGTACCTTGCTTTTGCCGGCGACATTGATCAGCACAAATTCGGATTCCCTGTTTGCGTGCTGACCCCTCACGACGGTAGCGTCTGATCCATAGATATAAAAAACTCTTTTGATCTCGAACGGGATGGCCTCACCACCCTCGATCACTACGAGTTTTCCTCTTTCATCACCCAGATCCTTAAAACGAAGAACCGGGCATGCCTCTTTAAGATTCATGCCTTATGCCTTTCTGACTCTCACAAATGTTATCACCATATTACTATATCACCAGTGGCCGAATGTGACAAATGTTGTTTTTTCTGATGAAAATCAATATCCTTTAACATTGCGTTTGCAATGGGGCGATGGTATACTATATATTGTATGCGCAGATTCAGAAGGGCACATATTTCGGATTAAACTTTGGAGAGTGGTCTTGAATAAAAAACGAGTGATAGTGACGGGCTGCAACGGTCAGCTCGGAAGAGCGGTTAACAGGGAGTTTGCGTCTGATGACGGATATGAGCTCATAAATACCGATGTTACGGCAGATATAAAGCTTGATATAACGGATATCGACCAGGTGATCTCCTTTGTCAGGGAGAAGAAACCGTATGCGGTCTTTAACTGCGCAGCCTATACCGCGGTGGACAAACAGGAGCAGGACAGGGATCTTGCAATGAAGATAAACGCCATAGGTCCCAGGAATCTCGCGGCAGCGGCTTCTGAAACAGGGGCGAAGCTTATCCATATTTCCACGGATTATGTATTTCCCGGGGTATCCGATCATCCGCTTACAGAGTTCGATCCCGTGGGGCCTGTTTCCGTATATGGGAAGACAAAGCTTGCAGGCGAAGATTTTGTCCGGCAGTTTGCGGAAAGATTCTATATAATAAGAACAGCCTGGCTGTACGGCGACGGCCATAATTTCGCCAGGACGATGCTGAAGCTTGCGGAGAACCATGACGAGCTGACGGTGGTATCCGACCAGGTCGGGACGCCTACCAGCGCAAAGGAGCTGGCCCGCTGTATGCATAAGCTTATAGAAACGGATAACTACGGTCTTTTCCATGGAACCTGTGAAGGGGATACCAACTGGGCTGTATTTGCAGAGGAAGTACTGAAAGCGGCGGGGAAAAACACAAAGGTTCGTCATGTTACTACCGAAGAATATACAGCCATGAATCCTTCAAGCGCGCCCAGGCCGTTTTATTCTATATTGGATAATTATATGCTAAGACTTACCGGAGGCTACACCTTTGCCGACTGGCATGATGCCCTCGCGGAATACTTCAGGGATGGTCTGAAATGAGCAGGCTGTCGATCATAATCCCCGTATATTATAATGAAGAAAATCTGAAGGATCTGTATGAGGATCTTAAGGTCAAGGCATTTCCGAGACTGTCGGACTATGAAATAGTCATGGTCGATGATGGCTCGGGAGATGGCTCCTGGGATATCATGAATCAGATAAGGATGGGAGATCCGGAGCACGTAAAATGCGTGAAGCTGTCACGTAATTTCGGAGAGCACGCGGCTCTTCTTGCAGGCTTCAACGTATGTACGGGTGACTGCGCAGTGACAAAACAGGCTGACCTTCAGGAGGATTCGGCTCTTATTCCCGAGATGTATGAGAGCTGGAAGAAGGGGAATGACGTGGTGCTCGCCGTGAGGAGGAGCAGAGTCGACTCGGCGGGAGAGAAGGCTGCGGCAGGTGCATATTATAAGATAATAAACAGGCTTGTGACCAAAAACATGCCGGAAGAGGGCACTGACTGCTATCTTCTGGACAGAAAGGTCATAGAGGTAATAAAGAAATTCGACGAGAACAATTCTTCCCTTACCCTTCAGGTGCTCTGGGCAGGGTTTAAGACCGATATGGTCTACTTTGACAGACAGGGAAGGGAGAAAGGCAAGGGACGCTGGACTCTTGGAAAGAAGTTCAAGCTGGCGGCTGATTCACTGCTGAGCTTCTCCTATCTTCCCATAAGGGTAATGACCTGGATGGGGGTAGTGTTTGATTTCCTTGCGCTCATACTGATAGTAGATGTCATCATTGAGTATTTTACCGTGGGCGTGCCGGTAAAAGGCTGGCCTATGCTGACCTGTATAGTGCTCTTTACCGCCGGCGCCATCATGTTCATGCTCGGGATAATAGGCGAATATGTATGGAGAACTCTGGATGCCGCGCGCAACAGACCGCCATTCATCATAGACGAGATAAAGGACGGAAACGACGGAATGGATAAGACTGAAGGGAGAGATTGAGATCCGGATGGAGTATGTAGAGGCTCTGCTTTCAAACAGAATGCTCATAGCAGCGGTTATCGGCTGGGCTTCGGCACAGATAATAAAAACCGTGATAAACTGCATTATCACCAAATCCTTCAGCTTTGAAAGGCTTGTCGGCTCAGGAGGGATGCCAAGCTCTCATTCAGCCTTCGTCGCTGCGCTGGCAGTCTCCGTATTTAAGTATGAGGGGCCGGATACGGCAATCTTTGCTGCCTGCTTTGTGATGGCCTTCATTGTAATGTATGACGCCATGGGCGTGAGGAGAGAGACCGGCAAACAGGCTGAGCTTCTGAATCAGATAACGCAGATATTCAGCGCGAATTATGCGGAGTTTGATACGCCTGAAAGGGCGCTGAAGGAGCTGGTGGGTCATACCCCGCTGCAGGTTTTTTTCGGGGGACTGCTGGGAATATTAGTAGGTATAATGGTGTAGATAATGATAGACAGGAATGCGAAAATTTTTGTGGCCGGGCACAGAGGACTTGTAGGCTCGGCAATAGTGCGGGCTCTCGAAAAGGACGGTTACGTAAATATACTGAAGAGAACTCATGCGGAGCTGGACCTTACGGACCAGAGAGCCGTTTTCGATTTTTTCGATAAAGAAAGACCGGAATACGTAGTGCTGGCAGCGGCTCATGTAGGCGGGATAAACGCCAACCAGACAGCTCCGGCAGATTTCATATATATCAATTCGGTGATACAGTGCAATGTGATAGGCGCAGCGCATGAGTATAAGGTGAAAAAGCTATTATTCCTGGGAAGCTCCTGCATATATCCCAGGATGGCGCATCAGCCGATATCGGAGGGAGAGCTTTTGACAGGTCCTTTGGAAAAGACGAATGAGGGCTATGCCATAGCGAAGATATCGGGGCTCATGATGTGCAGGTTTTTCAAGCAGCAGTACGGGGATGATTTCATCTCCTGCATGCCGACCAATCTTTACGGACCGAATGACAATTTCAATCTGGAGCATTCCCATGTGCTTCCGGCTCTTATCAGGAAGTTTGACGATGCAAAGAGGAGCGGAGCGCAAAGCGTGACACTTTGGGGGACGGGAGCACCTCTGAGGGAATTCCTCTATGTGGATGATATGGCTGATGCCTGCGTGTATCTGCTTCAGAATTACAGCGGCGAGGAGCACGTGAATATCGGCACAGGCAAGGAGATAACGATAAAGGCTCTCGCGGAAATGGTGAGGGAGATCGTAGGCTTTGAGGGAGAGATAATCTGGGATGACAGCATGCCCGACGGTACGCCGAGAAAGCTTCTGGATGTATCGAAGCTTCACGACATAGGCTGGAAGGAAAAGGTGTCTCTTCGCGACGGCATAAGACTCGAGTACGAATGGTACTTAAGCCAGGACAGGGAGGCTCTGAAGCTTTGACCGGCATTTTCATGCTAGGAGGGTTTGTCCTCTTCCTTATAAATAAGAAGTGGTCGAGGGCTGCTCTTGTATGTCTGGTACCCGTATGCGCGCTGGCGGCTTATTTTACGGCAGATGACAGACTGGGTATGATAGCGGCATGCACCGGGATAACGATAATAGCGGCCTCTCCCCTGATAGAGCATCTTACAGGGCTTGCACTCAGCAGGCTTTCCGGGAGCAGGGCAGGCGAGAGGATATCGGAGGACGATATTTTGGATAATAAGACCAAATGGAGGCTTATCCTTGCGGGATACGCGGTGTTTATCCTGTTTGCGATATTTGCCATTATCTCGATCATAAGACTTAACGCTAAGATCAATACCCTGTACAGCTTTACGCAGGAGATGGATCAGCGGATAGAAGAGGTAAATGACACGAAGAAATGATACAGGCAACGGGGGCGGTCTGTCTTATCGCTTTTAATTTTATATTGTATTTTCTTTTCGGCTCGGTGCTCACCGGCGGGAAAGGAAACAGAATGAGCCTGACAAGGACGGTGTTCGCGGGCTTATTTTTTTATTATCTTTTGTTTACAATATTCTGCATTACTGTGATGCTGAGATGGAGGCCGCTTCATGTGCTGACCTCAGCCTGGACCTTTATGATGGCGGTGATGTCCATTGCCGGGATGGTCAGATCGAGACGCTGCATTATGCCGGCCATAAAGAAAGCAAGTGCTTTTGTTTCTGAAAATATAGCGGGATTTTTGCTGATCGGAATAATAACAATAGTCTTCATATCTGTAATCCTCATGAGCTATCAGTTCACCCTTGATGCTTCATATTACGTAGGGAATACGGCTGCCGCCATCAGGACGGATACGATCAATATGTATGATCCCTTTACGGGGGACTGGCTGGATCATTACGAGATGCGATATTTCTTTGCGACCTTCTCGATAAATGACGCCGTGATATGCAGTCTTCTCCATGTACATCCCCTTATCTGGTGTAAGATAACCATGGCAGGGACTGCTATAGTATTAAGTGTTATGATATTGTATATGGCAGGCAGGAAGCTTTTCGGCACTGATATGAGAAAGATAACAGTATTTATCATATTGGCGGAGACAGCGGATCTTTTCATGATAACCATATATTCCACTGCGGCCTTCCTTACTACCAGAACCTATGAAGGAAAATGTCTTTTGGCAAATGTGGTGCTGCCGGGGATACTATATATTTATATCTGTCTTCTGGAGGATGTGAAGGACCGGAGGACATGGCTTCTCCTTTTTCTGATGGCATTGGGGGCGCCTGTACTGTCCAGCTCGTCGAATATGCTGGTGCCGGCTATGATAGCGGTAACGATCATTCCACTCGCCGTGCTCAGGAAAGACCTGTGGGTTATTCCCAAAGCGGCCGCATGTATGCTCCCTGGAATAATACTGACCGTTATATATATAGCCTATGTCAAAAACATGATCGTATTCTATACGTATCCAACGAGGTAGAGATGCATGCAGGAGCTTAATATAGCTGAGGCGGGCTTCGGCTACATATTCAAATGCATAGGGGCATATTACGAGGGAAACATATATTTTCTGCTTTATATCATATCGCTCGTTTTTCTTGCTTTGGCAGTGTGCGGAAAGCGATGGGTTTCCGGTGCAGCAGGGGGAGCGGAGGATGAAGACAGGCATGCAGGTAATAGGGATATGTCCAGAATGGGGGAGATCTTTCTGCCGCAGTTTATTATGATGGCCCTTACGGTATACAATCCCCTGTTTCCGGTGGCACTTAATTCCTTTTTTGATGTAAATAAAGAATACTACCGTTTTCTTTGGATGAGTCCGGTGATAATCTGTATAGCTGCCACCGGTGTGCTGCTGATCTTCGACTTTACAGGAGGCGAAGAGCAGGAAGAGGCTTCAGAGGCAGTAGGAAAGCAAGATGACAATGCCTTTGGTGAGAAGAATAGAAATAAACAAAAAGAAAACGGTTTACATAAATCGAAATCGGAGGTCAGAACCCTTCCGGCTGTTGTTTTTTTCATATGTCTCCTGATAGCGGGCGGAACATACCTTTACAGGGACGGTTATATTGTATCTCCGAACGTTTATCACATGCCCACGGAGATACCTGAGGTAGCAGAGATCATACATAAGGATGCAGACCAGCGCCTGTATTTCGACAGCGATACGGATAGAGAGGAGGGAGTCAGCCCTACCTGCGGAAATGAATACCCGAGAGCCATGTTTGAATATGATTTTCAGATGCAGATGAGGCAGTATGACGCCGGGATACTCCTGTCATGCGACAGGGAGCAGTATCTGAGAGCTCTGGCAGGAGAGGTCACCTATGATACTGCATTGGAGGATGGCAACTATACTGACAGGCTTCTGGCTGCAGTGGCTTTGGGGATAAGGATACCCGAGGATGATCTGGTCAGCGCGCTGGAGAATACGGGGACAGAATACATTGTAGTCTCCACCATGGGAGGAATGATCCCCTACTATAGGGAGGCGGGACTGACCGTGGTGGGAGAGACAGCAAATCATACGGTATTGCATTATGAGGCGGAAACACCGGTAAGGTTTACGCTTCCCGATTATTCAGAGGTGTGGCGGCTTACGCCGCAGTGGTGGGATTTTCTGATGTAAGGATCTGTGTAACTGTTACAGGAAACGGCAAAGTCAGTTTATATTGTCGTTTTGAAGAGCTGTTAATGGGGTTGGCTGACATAGCCTGAGGATTATGTAAACATGGAAAAGAAAGCTTCTCTTACTATCTTCACACCTGCATACAACAGGGCGGAGAATCTGAAAAGAGCATATATCAGCATAAAGAGGCAGACAAGCAAGGATTTTGTCTGGCTTATTGTGGATGACGGCTCCACTGATGATACAGCGCAGGTTGTACAGGAATTTCAGGAGGAAGGCAGGGTTGACATAAAGTATATCAAGCGCGAAAACGGCGGGAAAATGCGGGCACATAATACAGGTGTGCTTAACTGTGAGACGGAGCTTTTTATCTGTCTTGATTCTGATGATCATTTGTCAGATACTGCCGTGAATGATATATTGATGGTATGGAATGAGGCTAAGGAGCAGCTCAGGGAGGAAGGCGGAGAGACCGGCGCAGACCGGCTTGCCGGCATCATTGCCTATAAGGGCGAGAATGTGGTTAAAGTGCTGTACGGTAATACCTTCCCTAAGAAGATCGGAAGAAAAGTTTCTTTCAGGGAGCTTTATCAGAAGGGGTTCAGCGGTGAGACCACCCTTGTATTCAGGACTGAGCTCTTAAGACAGAATCTTTTTCCAGAGATCGAGGGAGAGAAATATGTGCCTGAGGACGTGGTCTATGACAGGATAGATGAGGGGCATATTTTTTATCTTCTTCCCAGGATCCTTACAATATGCGAGCTTATGAGCAGAGGGCTTACCGACAGGGCGAAGGAGCTTCGGTACGAGGCGCCTACCGGATGGTTTATATATTATTACCAGAGGGCGCTGTCCTGGCCCTGGTCTGTTATGAAGACGAAATTCGCTTCGCATTATCTGAGGTTTTGGGGAGCTGTTGACAGGAAATACAGGGATCAGTACAGGCTGCCCGCGAAGATAGCGGTAACCGGTATCCCGGGGTGGCTGATGCTTTTATTACTAAGGAAACGATGAGCAAGCTGAGTAATTCGGATGCCCTGCGCCGGCTTTTCATGCTGGCGACGGCCGCCGTCCTGTGCGTATTCGAGACGGCAGTGGTCATTTACATAATGAACAGGTACTATAACTCCGGCTTCCGTACCATGCTCTACTTCAGAGGGCATGTACTGATGTCGGGGATCTATATCGTGATGCTCGTATTTCTGGGGCGGGTCTTCGGCGGGCTGCTGGTAGGTGTCAGGAAAAACGGCGAGGTTTTATTCTCGCACTTTTTTACCACGCTCTTTGCAGACTGCGCTTTCTACGTGCTGCTCATGCTGCTTTCGCTGAAATTCCCGGATCCCCGTGCCCTGATCGCGGGCTTTGCCATACAGATCACGGTTGATTTCGCTTTTATCACTCTGATGAGCGCCTGGTACAGGAAGGCCTTCAGACCCTATGACGTGCTGATGATCTACGGAAGCGAGGCCGTGGAGGATCTGATGCCGAAGCTGCATACAAGAAGGGATCAGTTTAATATAGTGGACATGGTGAGCGCGAAGGACAGTGACAGCGCCATCACGGAGGCTATAGACAGGAATAATACCGTAATGCTGGTGGATATCCCGGTAGAGGAAAGGAATAAGATCTTCAAGTACTGCTATGAAAACAGCAAAAGGATATATGCAACTCCCAAGATATCGGATATCATACTGAACGGATCAGCTCCGGTGCATCTTTTCGACACTCCGCTGCTGCTGACAGAGGGCAATCCTCTGGAGTACGAGGAGAGGGTAATAAAAAGGGCATGGGATATCCTGTTTTCTCTCATTCTCATGATAATAACCTCACCGATACTGCTCATCACTGCCATAGCCATAAAGATATCCGATGGCGGACCGGTGCTCTACAGGCAGGTAAGATGCACAAAGAACGCCAGTGAATTCCAGATCCTTAAATTCCGATCCATGGTGGTGGATGCGGAAGAAAAGGGAAAGGCGGTGCTCGCGACGGAGAATGATCCCCGGATCACAAAGGTTGGGAGGATAATAAGAAAGCTCCGTATCGACGAGCTGCCCCAGCTCATTAACGTGCTTAAGGGGGATATGTCCTTCGTGGGACCGAGACCCGAAAGACCTGAATTTATCAAAAAGTATATGGAGGATATGCCGGAATTCTCCTACAGGATGAAGATAAGAGCCGGCATCACGGGCTACGCCCAGCTCTACGGCAAGTATAATACGAAGCCTTACGACAAGCTTAAGCTCGATCTCTACTACATCGAGCAGTTTTCAATAGGGCTTGATATCAAGCTCATGATACTCACCATAAAGATACTGTTTACCAAAGAGAGCACCGAGGGCACTTCGGAAAGGATAGAGGCCTGAGCATGGCTGATGCCGGCACGGGGGGGAATAAGGATGCATCAGGGATGACAGGGCAGCAAAAGCTGGTCTCGGTCATTATCCCGGTATATAACAGCAGGGATTTTATCATTGAAACCCTTGAATCCGTAACAGCTCAGACCTACGGGAGGATAGAGGTCATAGTCGTGGATGACGGCTCCTCGGACGACACCGGAAGGGTGGTTTTGGATTATGTAAACCGCCTTAATGGCTCCACAGGAAGTTATGACAATATAACCATAAAGCTTCTTGATAACAAAAAAAAGAAGGGCGCGGCAGGTGCAAGGAATACCGGCATAGATGAGGCGGGGGGAGATTATATCACCTTCATCGACGCTGATGACAAATGGCTGCCGGATAAAATAGAAAAGCAGCTGATCTTTATGAAAGACAGGGGAGCGGCTTTTTCCTTCACTTCATATGAATTTGCGGATGAAAACTGTGTGGGGATGGGGAAGACTGCCAGGGTTCCTTTAAGTATTGATTACAGGCAGGCTCTTAAGAATACGACTATATTTACCAGCACGGTGATGTTTGATATGGGGAAGCTTTCAAAGGAAGATATCTATTTCCCCTACATCGCCTCGGAGGACTCGGCGAACTGGTGGAAGATACTGAAAAAAACAGGTACGGCATCGGGACTTGACGAGGCTCTTACCCTGTACAGAAGGAGCGGGAAGACCCTTTCATCCAATAAGCTTGTAGGGATAAAAAGGATATGGGGGCTTTATATGAACGAGGGACTTTCCATTCCCTACAGTCTTTACTGCTTTATCTGCTTTGCCATAAATGCCGTAAAAAGGAGGATCTGAAATTGCAGACACTGCTTTCTGTCATGGAGGAGGGAGATCCGCTATACTACATAGAAAAACTGAATATCCGTACCGATACAGTCATAGTGAATCAGTGCAGCAGGGCGGCGAAGCGCAACGTGGTGCTGGACTCCGGCATGGTCATGGAGGACGGCAGACCCTGCGGAGGAACTGACGAGGGCAAGCCCAGACAGACGATACGCATAGTGGAAAAAAAAGAAAAAGGGCTTTCCAGGTCGCGCAACCTGGCTCTTTTCGAAGCCACGGACGATATCTGCCTTTTCTGCGATAATGACGTGAAGTATACGAACGATGCCGCTGACATAGTGGAGAATGCCTTTGAGCGGTATCCCGAGGCGGGTATTATCTGCTTTTTCATCGAAAGAACTGAAAGACATCAGCCCGTCAGAAGCAGCGAGGGAGTGATGTCGAAGAAGGATATGATGAGGATATTCTCGCCTGAGATCGCGGTGAGAAAATCCCTGCTGGGAGGACTCAGGTTTGATGAGGACTTCGGGGCGGGGGCCAGATACAGGATGGGAGAGGAAAACATCTTCCTCTTCGAAGCCGCAAGACGAGGTATACAGAGGATCTATATTCCCTCGAAGATCGCGCAGACGCTGCCTAATGAGTCCAGCTGGTTCACGGGCTTTGACAGGGATTTCTATCATGCCAGGGGCGCGGGGTACGAGGCCATGGACGGCAGGATATGGCATATCCTCACCTGGCAGAATCTTATAAGGAAAAGAAAGGAATACAAAAACACTATATCCACCCTTGATGCCTACAGGGCGATGAAGGAAGGAAGAAAGGAATACAGAAAGATCCTCGAGGAAAGGAAAAGCGCCGGCTCAGCCTGACAGTGCCGAAAGCTTTGCTTTGAGCTCTGCGGCACGTTTTTTCCAGGAGGTATTCTCCTTATCAAGCTCTACGAGAAGCCTGGTATGATTCTCTTCTTTAAGCAGGGTCTCCAGCTTTGACGCTATCTCATCTATATCATTCGGATCGTTTATAATATCCATATCCTCAGTCTTTTTTATGACACTCAAAGCCCCGCATTCTCTGGAAATGAGTACGTCCGCATATGACAGGAGCGCTTCTATCGGGGCGAGACCGAAGGTTTCAAAAACGGAGTTCTGCACGAAGATCCTGTTTCTGTGATACTCGCGCATGAGCTCATCATGGGAAACGAGGCCTATATCCCTGACAAAGGGATAAGCCCCTATAGCTTCGCTGTCTGCTCCCCTGTCACCGGCAACGGTGAGAGTTATGCTGTGACCTTTGGCATTAAGCCTCTCCACGGCTTTGCAGATATTTATGATGCACTTCCTCGGCATGCCGCCGCCTACCGATATGATCCCTTCGGGATCGCGTTCATCCGCTGTGGCATTCTCCCTTATCATATCCCAGTCAATGCCGTTGGTTACGTGGGATATCTTTGAAGCATACTGCGGATAATGCACCTTAAGCCATCCCTCAAACTGTCCGGATACTGCAAGGATCGAGTCGGCAAGCTCCATCATCAGTCTCTCGTCCCCTGCCATTCCGGCATCCTCCACATGATTGATGCTGTTCTCATACTCCACGGCTCCGTGCATGAGATAGGCTGACTTCCTTCCGAACAGCCTGCCTATCCGCATGGCCAGGATATTCTGTCTTGAATGACCTGAGAGGAATAGGACCGAGGCATGCGGAATCTTAAAGAGCAGCTCAAAAAATCTCGCTGCCTTGCTCTCCGATACCAGGTAATCAGCCTCCGGCTTACTGTGCCTGCGGCGTTTTTTTCTCCTCTCTCCCGACTCCGGAACCTTTTCGCCTGTCAGAGTCTCTATATAATATTTTGTCACCAGAGCAGGTCCCGTGCCGCTATAGTAATCGCCTACTATCAATATCATGAGATAAAAGCTTTTAAGCTCTCAAGCTCCTCCTCCATAGTGCGCCTGCCGATATCATAAACCCTCTGCAGCTCTTCAGGATCATGCTCCGTATGGTTTATATGCAGAGGGTATGCAGGCTGGATTATAAAGACACTTCCCTCGGAGGCGCATTTTTTTACATGATCCAGCTCTTTATTGTACATGATGTGCCTTTTGGCCATAGCCTTTGCCAGTGCGGGATACTTATGAAGCAAGGCGCCTATTATACGCATATTCCCCGCAGGCTCTTTTACAAATCCCGGGGGCTGGGTAAGCACTACCACATTTTTTTCATAGCCTTTTTTCTGCATGAAGCGCAGTGGGATAGAATCCGCTATCCCGCCGTCAAGATACTTATGCCCCAGGATCTCTACGGGTCTTGCGGCAAGAGGCATGGAGGCAGAGGCTTTGAAATAAAGCATGTCTATACCTGAGCCCTCCTTCAGCTCTTTGTACACTGCCTTACCGGTATCTACATCCGTCATTACAGCATACAGGGGCATGGGATTTTGGCGGTAGGTCTCAAGGTCAAAAGGATCATAGTGGAAGGGGATCTTCTCGTAGCAAAACTCTGCTCCGAACATATCTCCCGTAAGAATCAGCGAGGCAAGAGAGCAGTATCTCCAGTCCTTCGCAAAGCGCTTATTATATCTGATGGCTCTGCCCGGCTGTCTTGATTTCAGATTGCAGCCGAAGATGGCGCCTGCGGATACCCCGACGGCTCCGTCGAATCTGATCCCGTTTTCCATCATCACATCCAACACGCCGGAGGTAAACATTCCCCGCATGGCGCCGCCTTCCATAACTATTCCGGTACTCATTTGCCCATATAGGCCGCAATGCGTTTTGCGACGTTCTCCTTGACGTTGTTATAAAAAATAGAGTAGTCATCCTGATGGAAGCTCTCCGGTCCGGCGTATTCCTGCATTTCGTTGGGCACGGCGGCAGCGTGTGTCACGACAGAACCGCGGGCGGTATTCACCTGCGCATCCCCGCCTATATCCCGGATCTCGGTCGCGCCGGTCTTTTCATCCATCACGATCGATCCGAGGTTCATGCTTGATGGCGCATACGTATCATCCCTTTTCCAGTTCAATGGATTGATGCTTACTCCATCCGGAAGCATCGCTGCGTTCATGGCGTTCGCCTCCACGTTCTTTGGTCCTTCTGCATGCCAGCTGATGATGACGCCCGTATCATCTTCACCTTCTGCAAATTTCATATGCGGATTAGCCTTGAGGTCATCCTTTGTTATGGAATAGCCTATGGCGTATGCGGCCACCATGCGATCATAGTAATCGGGATGCTCCTTGAAATATCCTTTCAGCACGAGCCGAAGGATGGCTGAGCCCTGACTGTGCCCGGCGATGATAAACGGACGGTCTTTATTTAAGTTCACGAAATAATAATCAAGCGCGGCGGTAATGTCAGTATACGGGATTCCGGAGACAGCCGCGTCAATGGATCCGGTCTCCTTCCAGGTGATACCCGCAAGCATCATACCTGCCTGATGGTAGTAGGGGATGAATAAGTTCGTGGAGTCCTCAAACACGCTTGACTTGATCGCGTGTTCGATCTCTATGCCCGAGAGCACCTCGGCGTTGTCAAGCTCCGCATAGTCAGGGTCGCCCTCATTCGCTCCGAAATACATCGTCGAGTAGATGTAAAACGTGTCGACATCTTTGTTGATCTCAGGAAGTCTGTACCAGCTGGACTTCAGGGAATAATCAACAGAATTCATTCTCTTTTCCTCCTAATCTGACAATAATCTGATATTTAAATTAACCGACAAAACATAAACACTTCCTATCAGTGACGCTTTCAAATGCTGCTTCTAAGGTCTTCCCAATTGAAACATCTCCTGTAGTTTCCGTTTGGAAATGCAGCCTCCCTGTTCCACGG
>CACZNY010000017.1 GCA_902782655.1 uncultured Lachnospiraceae bacterium | reverse complement strand
TCTCTGTTGCTTTATCTCTTACATACATATATACGGAGATTTAGCGGGGAGGGCTAATGGATTTTCAATTTTTTGCTGGGAAAATTTTAGGCTGTTAATTGACAAAGTAAATTCCAGTCCATCTGGAATTTACTTTGAAAAATCCTGTCGATAAGACCTTCTGGAATTTACTCTGAAAAAATGATCGCGGTATGCCTATTCAGCAGTTGTTCATCAAGGCTCTGCCCGAATTCCGCCTTCTTCGCCATATCAGAAAAGATCGGCAGGACGGAATCATGAGTTCATCCGCCTGTTCATACCGAAGGGGACGGACTTCGCTCCGTACACACAGGAGGACATCAACTTAATGATGGACCATATCAATTCATACAGCATGGAGAGTATCGGGAACAGGTGTCCCTATGAAATGTTCTCGTTCCTTTACGGACAGGAAGTACTGGATCTGTTAGGCTGCCACCGTATCCCTCCACAGGAAGTGACACTTAACAGATCCATTTTTCGCAGGGAGGCCAGAAATGAGATTTGACAGAAAATCTGCTGATTACGAGGCAAATATGGAAGCCTTCGAAGATATGGACCTTTATGTTCCTATGACCCGGGCCGAGCGGACAGCCCTCCGCTCCTGGGCCAGGAAAGGGTACGACGTCGAGACCAATCCATGGGGATACACGGACTGCGACGGATGGCCCCTCAATTATCTGCAGGCCTACCGTTTAAAGAACGGATACTCCAGCGGTCCGTGGGACTACTGGAAGGGTCCTGCACAACAGCCTCTCTGGGATGACACTGCCAAATGTTTCATCCCGAGGGAAGACTACTGCTAAACAATCTTGATCTGGCCGGGATGCAGCTCTATAAACGTACATAGACGGGTGGAATTTACTCTGAGGAAAAATAGACATAGATCCCACCTGCGTTTTTCTGCGCCCTTTTTTCCCTGCTTAACCCGATTCTATCTCATTATTTTGGAATAATCGACTCCTATTTCCGGAAACTACCGCAATTTCCGAGTTCATTCTACTGTACGACCACGGGCAGCCGGAATTTAATCTGAGGAACTGGAATTTACGCTGAAAAGTGACCTGCTTAAAATACTTTTTTCTACTTCAGATCCCTGCTGATCTTATCCGACAGGCCTTTGCTGACCGGGATCGCCTTGATGGAATTATGTTGCTGCAGTATCAGGATCCTGTTATCGCGAACTGATTTTTGCATTCACACATCGCTCGGTAATATAAGTCCAGACAAAATCATACGCTTCATCCGGAACATATACCATCAGGTATTGCAGAAAGGTATTCACCCATATCAGGTTCTCTTTCCTTCTCCCCTTGACCGATCTTACTTTTGAAAAATCTGCGTGATAAGCATTAGGTCTTATCGCCAGACCTGTTCCCGCTATCACACCCCCGACATTTCCTCCCGCTGCATTTACTGCTGCGGAAGCGGCTGCTATCGTACGTGTTATCTGTGCCTGGTCTGTCGTCTGTGAAAACGTGAGCCCTGCATCATTCATTTCATAGATGAGCATATAACTGCCTTTATACATCTTATCTACCAGCCAGAACGAGAATAAAACAATCCCAATAACAGCGACAAAAACAAGCCCCAGAATGCCAAGCAGCCAGAGAATATCATCGGCACCTTTTGTCAGTACGAGCATCGTAATGGTAATGACCGCGTATATGACTGCGATAATCTTCATCACAAATTTTAACAAAGACAGGTTTTGAAGCATCTTCAGGCAATAGATCCAGTCATAAGTACCGTCTTCTTCCAAAAACACAACATTAAGTCCCAGTTCTCCCGCTTCTTCAGATGTCAATGATCCAAAGTCCAGACTTTCGATGTTTTTAATGTTCATTCCTTCAATTTCTCCTATATAAAAGCTTCGGGCCATGCGACTACACCTGCTGTCTGGACCGCGATATCTTCCGTACCTGCGGAGTCACTGCTGCTTTCCGTCCACTCGACTTCGCCGGAAAGATCGACGGGCTCCGGCTCCGAAGATGGCTCAGAAATATCGGCTGCTCCGGACAGATCATCGATATTCGACTCAGGCGGAGCGGCCTCTCCGGTCAGATCAGTCTGCATCAATTCTGTGCCCGGCTTGAAAGATGGGGAGCAGCCGACTGAAGCCACAGCGATTCCGACGCACAATGCAGCGACGCTCACATGCTTCCCCAGGCGCCTGCGGTTCTCCAGCTGCTGCTCCAGATATCGGAGTTCACTCTCGCAGCGCGGACAGGTCCCGGTGCATTCTCCCTGAAAACTGCATTCGCGGGTAACGTACGGTATATCATTCTCATCGGCAATGCGTTGACGGATCTCTTTTAAAATCTTGCATTTCTGTTTGCCTCTCACAATGAAGCACCTCCTTTTTCCGATACTGCTGTGAAGCTCACATGAATAAATTCACGTAATTCTGATCTGAGGATAAAGCCTCAGGGCCGCTTCAGGCGGCAAGACTCCGGTATCAGCGGATCCGCTTTTTGCTTATTTCCGGTTACATTCACGACTCTCCATCTCCATACAGAAGGCATTCCGCAGGATATCTGTCTGCGTCTATGCTGTCCGGCTGTTCTCACGCATGACACCGACGATCCTGACCGGATCTGTATGGACATATCGGTTCTTTATATTTTAATTCGCCCCCACCTTCATGTCCATAACCTTTTATCACGGAAGTACCGTAACGATGATGAACTCAGGGTCTTTTCATCTGTTCCGGAAACCATCGCTCAGTGTCGGGGTGTAATCTCTCAAATTCCAACAGTGCCTTTTATGCAGTTCCTTTGCCTTGATACTGTGACAGAACACATAAAGCAAAAAACGCGGCTGCTTTATTCATATAATCTATATAAACTCAGACAGCACCTTCTGTTGCACCATCCAGGGAAAAAAAGCGGAAAACCGGAATTTGTCACGAATACCTCTATTTTTTCTTTTTCTTTATATCCTTTTTGGAGCCTGACAGTGCCGGCAATGACAGCATCACTGTAATCTGCCGCATGGATGACAATCTTCCCCTGCGACCAAAGATAACAGACGAAGTAAACGCCCGGGATCCTTTGTTCTGGTAAAGGATTCCGGGCATTTACAATGCGACAGGAAAAGGGAGTGTTGATCAACTGAAGTTTTCAGTTAATGCAGCACCCCCTGGATATCTTACAGTCTGCTGTTATTTATTCCTCAACGGCACCCTGAGCTGTCTCTGTCTCAACAGTCTGCTCCTGAACCTTCTCGCTGTCTTTCTGCTCCTGAGCCTTCTCGCC
>CACZNY010000016.1 GCA_902782655.1 uncultured Lachnospiraceae bacterium | reverse complement strand
GGTACACTTAGCGAGGTATTTTCGAGCTTAGTGTACTACCGTTTAGATTAAAGAACGTCCGCTGAAAGGCGGACGTTTTGATTATATGTCGCTAAGATGGTAAAATACACCTTGCTTTATTTCGGAAAGGGGAATATGTAATATGAGCAGGACAAGGGTAGCAGGAAAAAGAAGGGGAGCCCAGGCAGACAATACACCTATATCAAAAAAGCTGATGAAGGATGTGGTTTCTCTGTACGTATTCTTCATGTTTGCTATATACCCTCTTTATTATGAAGATAAATATTACAATATGGGAGATGCCAAGTGGCACTTTTTCAGATGGGTGACGCTGGTGGGCGTTATCATTATGACAGTCATCTTTATATGGTATCAGATATACCTGTCCCAGAAGGGGCTGCTATCCAGGTACTGGGATATCCATTCTATGTCTGTATTGGATTGGATAGTCCTATCCTATGCTCTAGCCGCACTGACATCGTTTATCCTTTCTCCCTACAAATCAGATACACTCATAGGATATGACGGCTGGTACATGGGCCTGATATCCCAGCTGGCCTTTGTTGTGCTTTATTACTTTGTTTCAAGATTCTGGCGATGGGATGATATCGTCTTCGTTATTTATCTTGCCGTATCTGCAGTGGTTTTTGCCGTCTGCATATTAAACCGTTTCAGGATAGACCCTCTTGAGATGTACAAGGGACTTGACGAATCGTATTTTATCTATTTTATCTCCACGCTTGGTCAGGCAACCTGGTTTTCAAGCTATATGGTGCTTCTATTCCCTATGGGGCTTTTTGCTTTCTGGTATTGTGACGGAAAGGTAAAGAGGATAGCGTCCGGGGCTTATGCCCTGCTTGGTGCCATGACAATGATAGCACAGAATTCCGACTCCGCGCTTCTTGCCTATGGAGCGGTTTATCTTATCCTGTTTTGCGCTTCCTTCAGTGACAATAAGAAAATGCGGCGATATCTTGAGTGCCTTGTAGTTCTTTTTTCCGGTTGGAAACTGATAGGCCTGCTGCAGGTTGCTTTTTCAGACAGAGTGGTGAAGCTTTCAGGCATAATGAGGGCTTTATCCATAGGACCTGTCACCTGGGTGTTTCTGGCAGCGGCAGTGGGTCTTCTCCTTGCTTACATCAGAATGGAAAAAAAGGAAAGCTTTGAGGTAGCCAATTACAGGAATATCCGTGTAGTGGTTATTGCTTTGACAGGCCTTGCTGCTGTTTCCCTGATAGGGTATGTGGCGCTTAATACAATGGGGGTTTTTGAGGGAACCTCACTTGAATCCCAGGATAATTATCTGGTGTTTGATTACAAATGGGGAAGTGACAGAGGCTTATCATGGATAGGTGCTGTGGGAACCTTCATGAAGACTGAATTTGTCAGGAAGCTTTTCGGAGCCGGACCGGACGGTTTTTACCATGAAGTATATAGATTTTACGCGGAGCCTCTGAATGCGAGATGGGGTGAGAATACTATTCTTACCTGTGCCCATAACGAATGGCTGAATGCCCTCATAAATGTGGGTATCATTGGAGCGGCAGCCTACATCGGGATATTTGTCGGAGGCATGATAAGATTTATAAAAAAGAGCGCGTCGCTGCCGGAAACCCTGGTTCCGGCAATGTGCATAGCGGCTTATATGATGCACAATTTCTTCTGCTATCAGCAGATCATCTGCACCCCTATAGTATTCATCATAATAGGAGCAGGGGAAATGCTTTGCCGGTACGGAAGACGTGAGATCTGGGAACCTGACGGAGATTTATAGGAGATATAATGAAATGACTGATTATCTTATCGTAGGAGCGGGACTCTTCGGAGCCGTAGCAGCAAGAGAGCTTAAGGACAAGGGAAAAAGCGTGCTCGTGATCGATAAACGTCCGCATGTCGGCGGGAATGTTTATACCGAGAAGACGGAGGGCATCAATGTCCATAAGTACGGGGCCCATATTTTCCATACCAATGACAGGATGGTATGGGAATATATAAACAGATTTGCGGTTTTTAACCGCTATACAAATTCGCCGGTTGCAAATTATAAAGGAGAGATATATTCTCTTCCTTTTAATATGTATACATTTAATAAGATGTGGGGGGTTATAACTCCCGAGGAAGCGGCAGCAAAGATAGACGAGCAGAAGAAGGAGATAGATCATGAGCCTGAAAACCTTGAGGAGCAGGCGATCTCATTAGTTGGAAGGGATATCTACGAGAAGCTTGTCAAGGATTATACTAAAAAGCAATGGGGAAGGGAATGCAGGGAACTGCCTGCATTTATCATAAAAAGGCTTCCGGTACGGTTTACCTATGATAACAATTATTTTAATGCGCTGTATCAGGGCATACCGACGGGAGGCTATACCGGGCTTGTGGAAAACCTTCTTGACGGGATCGAGGTACGGCTTAAGGAAGACTATCTTGAAAAGAAGGAAGAATATGATGCCATGGCCGGACATATTATTTATACAGGAGCGATCGATGCCTATTTCGGGTACAGACTGGGAAATCTTGAATACAGATCCGTCCGGTTTGAAACTGAGATTCTGGATAAGCCGAATTTCCAGGGAAATGCCGTAGTAAACTATACTGACGGGGAGACGCCCTTTACAAGGATAATTGAGCATAAATGGTTTGAATTCGGAAAGGATGAGAAGGGACAGGATCTTCCCAAAACTGTGATATCCAAAGAGTACAGCTTTAAGTGGAATCCAGGAGACGAGCCCTACTATCCGGTAAATGATGGAAGGAACAACGAGCTCTATAAAGAATATCGCAAGCTGGCAGACAGAGAGGCAGGGGTTACCTTTGGAGGCCGCCTGGGGGAGTATAAGTATTACGATATGGATCAGGTGATAGCCAGGGCTTTGGATGTAATACGATCCCTGTAGGGCTTAAACTGTATGTTGACAAGCGATTTAGGACGTGATATAGTCTTATGGCTTGAGACTTTAGGTCTTTTTTTTTCACCCAAAAATTATTTTGGTCGGATATCTGATTAACGGAGGGAATACGATGCGCACAAGGATCACACTTGCATGTACTGAATGCAAGAACCGCAATTATGACACTACAAAGGATAAGAAGACACATCCTGACAGGATAGAGATCAGGAAATACTGCAAGTTCTGCAAGAAGCATACAACCCATAAAGAAACCAAGTGATCGGTCGGAGGAATATACTATGGAAGAAGTAAAAAAGACCGGTGCGGAAAGCAAGCCGGCATCCTTCTGGAAGGGCGTAAAGGCTGAGTTTTCTAAGATAATATGGCCGACTAAAGAAACTCTTACAAAGCAGTCCGTGGCGGTTGTTGTTATTACTGTGATCACAGCCGGGCTGATCGCTGTCATAGACAGAGGCCTGCAGTATGGCATTAATTTCGTGATCAGGTAAGTGATCGGGAGACAGATATGGCTGAAAATGAACCTCGCTGGTATGTAGCCCATACATATTCGGGATATGAAAATAAGGTAAAATCCAGTATAGAGATGGCTATCGAGAACCGACACCTGCAGGATAAGATCGTAGAGGTACGTGTTCCGACGCAGACAGTGATCGAGATCAAGGATAACGGTCAGCGAAAGGAAGTCGAGAAGAAGCTTTTTCCGGGCTATGTGCTTGTAAACATGATAATGGATGACGATACCTGGTATGTCGTGAGGAATACACGGGGAGTGACCGGATTCGTAGGTCCGGGAAGCAAGCCTGTGCCCCTGTCCGAGGAAGAGATGAAGCCTTTGGGCATACATGTCGAGAATATGACAGTGAACTTCAAGGAGGGCGATATGGTCCGTGTCGTCGCCGGCCCCTGGAGAGAGACTACAGGTCCTATTGCAAAGATGGATATGAACAAGCGTACCGCAACGCTTATGGTGGAGCTCTTCGGAAGAGAGACGCCGGTGGATATCTCATTTGATGAGATAAACATTATGCATTGAAAACCGTCTCCACGCAGGGTAATCCCGGTTATGCTTATCGGGATATTCTGCAGAAGAGATAGTGATATTACGTGGGAGGGAGTAAACTCGCCCGCAAAGACCACAAAGTATTTATAAAGGAGGAGCCAAATGGCAAAGAAAGTAGAAGGTTATATCAAACTTCAGATCCCTGCCGGCAAAGCAACACCGGCACCGCCTGTGGGACCGGCTCTCGGTCAGCACGGCGTAAACATCGTTGAATTCACAAAGCAGTTCAACGCCAGGACTGCGGATAAGGGAGACGTACTTATCCCTGTAGTCATCACTGTCTATGCGGACAGGAGCTTCACATTCATCACGAAGACTCCGCCTGCGGCAGTGCTTATCAAAAAGGCCTGCAATCTCCAGAAGGCATCGGGCGTACCCAATAAGCAGAAGGTAGCCACCCTTTCAAAGGAAAAGTGCAAGGAGATAGCAGAGATAAAGATGCCTGACCTTAACGCGGCATCTTTGGAAGCTGCAATGAGTATGATAGCCGGCACCGCAAGATCAATGGGTGTCGAGGTCGAGAAGTAAGGAGGTGTCTTGATGAAGCATGGAAAGAAATACGTCGAGGCAGCAAAGCTTATCGACCGTTCAAAGCTGTATGAGCCGGATGAGGCTATTGAGCTGGTAAAGAAGGTTGCTACGGCAAAGTTTGACGAAACAATAGAAGTACATTTAAGAACCGGCTGTGACGGAAGGCATGCTGAGCAGCAGGTAAGGGGAGCCGTGGTACTGCCGAACGGTACCGGAAGAAGTGTAAGGGTTCTTGTATTTGCAAAGGGAGCCAAGCTTGACGAGGCTCAGGCCGCAGGAGCTGATTTTGTCGGAGGCGAAGAGCTTATTCCCAAGATCCAGAACGAAGGCTGGTTTGAGTTTGATGTGGTGGTGGCAACGCCTGATATGATGGGCGTGGTAGGTCGTCTCGGTAAAGTACTTGGACCCAAGGGTCTCATGCCCAACCCTAAGGCCGGAACTGTGACGATGGATGTAACCAATGCGGTTAAGGATATCAAAGCAGGTAAGGTAGAGTACAGGCTTGATAAGGCTAATATCATACACGTGCCTGTAGGAAAGGCTTCGTTTGAGGCAGAGAAGCTCAAGGAGAATTTCGATGCGCTTATGTCTGCTGTAATGAAGGCAAAGCCGTCAGCGCTTAAGGGACAATATCTTAAGAGTGTGTCAATAGCTCCTACAATGGGTCCCGGCGTAAAGGTAAATAATCAGAGATTTTCATGAATACAAAGAACAGGCCCCGCCGGATAGGCGGGGCTTTTGCTTTAATTTCATATATTATACTGATCCTCTGCGGATGCGGGATGGAGGATATCTCCATACCGGGTATAAGTGAAAGCAGGGAGCCGGCTGCCGTTGAGAAGCTTGATTTACCTGAGGAAGAGCCTGTATCTGCTCCTGCACCTAAGCCTGTGATGCAGGATGTGACGGAGGAGGTCATGAAGGAGGTGGAAACACCTGCTGAGGAGACGGTCTCGGAGGACGTGACAGAGTATGAGCCTGTCACTATTATATTTGCGGGTGATATGAATTTCGACAGACGGTATGCTAACATGAATGCACTGGCGGGAAGAGGCGGAGAGATAACTGAAGCATTGGATGAGGATATCAGAAATGCCATGCAGGAAGCCGACATCACTATGATAAACAATGAATTTCCCTATTCTGAAAGGGGAACTCCCACGCCGGAAAAGAAATTCACCTTCAGGGCGGATCCTTCTACGGTGAGATATCTGACAGATCTGGGAGTGGATATAGTGGGTCTTGCGAATAATCATGCCTATGATCATGGTCCTGATGCCCTGCTTGACACTTTTGATACCCTGTCGGGAGCTGATATAAGATATGTAGGGGCAGGGCATGATATCACGGAAGCAATGACTCCGCAGTATATCGAAGCAGGCGGCATGACCATAGCATTTACCGCAGCCACTCAGATAGAGAGATCGCTCCCCCCCGATACAAGGGAGGCGACAGAGACAGATCCGGGAGTACTTAGGACCCTCGATCCGGAAAAATATCTGCAGGTCATAAGGGAGGCCGATGAAAACGCGGATTTCACCATTGCCTTTGTGCATTGGGGGACGGAGAATGAGCATATGTACGATGCTTCCCAAAAGGAGCTTGCCGGGAAATTTGTAGAAGCCGGAGCGGATCTGATAATAGGCGCTCACCCCCACGTGCTGCAGGGATTTGAATACATTGAGGATGTGCCGGTGGTTTACTCCATGGGAAATTTCTGGTTTAATTCCAAGACTCTGGATTCTTGTATGATACGGGCAGTGGTTAATGAGGGAGAATTGGAAGAGCTTCGTTTCATTCCCTGCATCCAGAAGGGATGTTATACATCAATGGTGCACGAGGGAGATGCTGATTATGACAGGATCCTGTCGGATGAAGTATCCAGAAGTGCAGGAAATGTCCGGCTTTCGGACGAGGGGATCATCACAAAGCAGTAAAACCCTTGACAAAGAGCTTTTGACAGACTTATAATCTTGTTTTGCACGGGCTTTGCCCCAAGTTCGTGTCAGATACATGAAACAGACAATCAGATCATTTGGAGGGATCGTATAATGGATACATATATACCAAGCGCTTCTTCCATAGAGAGGAAATGGTATGTGGTAGATGCCGAAGGACAGACTCTCGGACGTCTTGCCGCAAATATAGCCAGTGTACTCCGTGGAAAGAATAAGCCTACATATACTCCTTTCCTTGATATGGGTGACTACGTGATCGTAGTGAACGCTTCGAAGATCAAGGTGACGGGAAAGAAGATGGAGCAGAAGCTCTATACTACACACAGCGGTTACGTCGGCGGATTAAAGCAGGTGCCTTTGAAGGAAAAGCTGGCAAAAAAACCGGAGTTCGTTATTGAGCATGCCGTAAAGGGTATGCTCCCCAAGGGAACTCTCGGACGTCAGATGGCAAAGAAGCTTTTCGTTTATGCGGGACCTGAGCATCAGCAGGCAGCTCAGAAGCCTGAAGAGCTTAAGTTCTGATAGGAGGATGTGACATTGGCTACTAGAAAAAAAGCAACAGAGAGATATTACGGCACAGGCAGAAGAAAGAAATCCATAGCGCGCGTATACCTGATGCCCGGAAAAGGTGAAATAACCATAAACAAGAGAGATATAGACGATTATTTCGGACCGGAGACGCTTAAGACCATAGTCCGCCAGCCTCTTGTAGCGACTGGAACCGCTGATAAGTATGATGTCCTTGTGAATGTGCAGGGTGGCGGATATACTGGACAGGCCGGAGCTATAAGGCATGGCATATCGAGAGCTCTTCTTGAGGTGGACGGCGATTATCGTCCGACATTAAAGAAAGAGGGTTATCTTACAAGAGATCCTCGTATGAAAGAGAGGAAGAAGTACGGTCTCAAAGCAGCGAGACGTGCGCCTCAGTTCAGCAAACGTTGATCTGTTTTTACGGAAAAGATATTCAAAGCGCCTGCAGGGAGACCTGTCAGGCGTTTTGCTTATTTATCATTTTTTGATTTAGGAGGCATTCAGATGAACCCTTTTGCGTTATTGGGAATAGTGAACAGACTGGAAAGCGCACATCCGAAAGCAGCGGCTTTCGTGAGGAATGAGCTTATGACAGGACTTCCGGTCGGGACGGTAATCGAAATGACAGTGACAAAACCCGGAGCACAGCCCAGGACAACAAATGTCAGATTGACAGAGGAAGATCTGGCAGCCATCAATAAGTTTAAGGACATGGGTGGGAAGCAATGAAGAAGATCATTCTCGCCAGTGCATCTCCGAGAAGGAGGGAGCTCCTTGAGCAGGTTGGCATACCTTTCGAGACGGATACATCTGATGTGGATGAGGTAATGCCTGAGGGTGTCGCTCCCGGACATTACGTCGAGGAACTTTCCAAAAGAAAAGCCGGGGCTGTCGCCATCAGACACCCGGAGGACATAGTACTCGGCGCAGATACAATAGTTGCTTTAGGAGACAGGATCCTGGGCAAGCCTAAGGATGAGGAAGAAGCCTATGAGATGCTGAACATGCTTGCCGGCAGATATCATTCGGTATATACAGGGGTTACGATCATATTCCCGGGAACAGGGGCTCGTAAGATGGAGGTGTTTAATGTACGTACCGATGTCAAAATGTATGACAGTGATGAAAGCATCCTACGTAAGTATGCGAGCTGTGGAGAACCCCTGGATAAAGCCGGCGCATACGGCATACAGGGAAAGGGGGCCATACTTGTGGAGCGTATAGAAGGAGATTACAGTAACGTAAAGGGTCTGCCGGTGGCAGAAGTCTACAGAAGGCTCTTCTGTTCTGAATTTTAGGACTTTGCTTTCCTGGAAACAAGTACACGGACAGCATTGAGGACGCACAGGATCATGACTCCCACGTCCGCAAAAACGGCTATCCACATTCCGGCCAGACCTATAGCTGAAAAAAGGAGACACAGAAGCTTTACACCAATGGCAAAAACTATGTTTTCCTTTACGATACGCAGACACTTTCCTGCTATCCTCATGGCATCAGCGATCTTTAAGGGGTCATCATCCATAAGCACTACGTCTGCAGCCTCTATAGCCGCATCAGATCCCATGGCTCCCATGGCTATGCCGATATCAGCGCGCGAGAGAACGGGAGCGTCGTTTATTCCGTCGCCT
Source organism: uncultured Lachnospiraceae bacterium (assembly GCA_902782655.1). GTDB lineage: Bacteria > Bacillota > Clostridia > Lachnospirales > Lachnospiraceae > NK4A144. The sequence goes on along the minus strand of CACZNY010000016.1, from coordinate 7,175 downwards.
ACAAAGGCAAGCTTTCCCTTGCCGGATCGACCAGATATGAGGGCGTCTACCTTATCTACCTTGCCTGCAGGAAGCAGGCCTGCATGAACTTCATCTATGCCAAGCTCTGAAGCTACCTTTTCTGCTATCTTTTCGGCATCTCCGGTAAGCATGACTGTACGGGTTATACCGCAGGCTTTGAGCTGTCTGACAGCCTCTGCGGCATGAGGCTTTACTGTATCCGATATGACTATGTGGCCTGAATATTTACCGTCTATCGCTATATGGATCACGGTGCCTGCGTCCTCAGGGCACTCTTTGTATTCAGCCTTCACCAGGGACATAAGCCTGGTATTGCCGATAGCAACATTTTTGCCGTCGACGACCGCTTTTATTCCATGTCCAGAGATCTCTTCAATGTCGGACACTCTTGAGCGATCCGGCTCTTTACCGTAAGCACGGATAAGACTCAGGCTTATGGGATGAGATGAGGCTGCCTCGGCAAGGGCAGCGATCTCTATCAGCTCCTGTTCGCTTATGGGACTGTGATGGACGGCGTCCACCTCAAAATTCCCGGCAGTCAGAGTTCCGGTCTTATCAAAGACCATGGTATCCACCTCGGAAAGGGTCTCGAGATAATTCGAGCCTTTCACGAGAATGCCTGCGTGGCTTGCTCCGCCTATCCCGGCAAAAAAGGTAAGAGGGATAGACACTACAAGGGCACAGGGGCAGGAGATGACAAGGAATGAAAGAGCCCTGTATAAGAAGCTTCCCCACATAGGATCAGAATGAAAGAAGAGCATCCTGATGACAGGAGGCAGCACTGCAAGGGCTATGGCCGAATAAACGACCGCAGGTGTATATACCCTGGCAAATTTGGTGATGAAATTTTCGGATTTTGACTTGCGAGAGGAAGCATTTTCCACAAGATCCAGGATCTTTGATACAGTGGATTCGCCGAATTCCTTTGTTGTTTTTATTCTTAACGGACTCGTCAGATTGATACAGCCTGATATGACTTCATCGCCCTCCTTAATGTTCCTGGGAAGACTTTCACCGGTGAGAGCAGCAGTGTCAAGAGAACCTGAGCCTGAAATGACTATACCGTCTATCGGGATCTTTTCTCCGGGGTTCACGATTATCTCGCTTCCGATCTCTATTTCATCCGGATCGACCTGCTCTACCCGGCCGTCTTTTTCTATATTGGCATAGTCAGGTCTGATATCCATAAGCTCCGAGATATTTCGGCGGCTTTTACCCACTGCCACACTTTGGAACCATTCGCCGGTCTGGTAAAAAAGCATGACGGCAATAGCCTCATCATAATCACCGTGTCCGCCGGTGCTGTCCTTATAAACGGCAAGGATCATGGCGCCCAGGGTTGCTATGCACATCAGCAGGGATTCGTCCATGGGCTGATGATTTTTGATCCCCTTTAATGCTTTGCGGATCACATCATATCCGATGATAATATAGGGGATAAGGTACAGGATCAGGCGGAATATGGTGAAAAAAACATAGGGATAAGCATTTATGGAAGAGGAGATCCCTGCTGTAATGTTAATGATGGGCTCATCCGCAAAATGAAGCGCCGCAAGCAGCAGAGCAGAAATAATGATCCTGATTAGTGTTATCTTCTGTTTTTTATTCATTTGTTTCCCTGACTCTCCCACAAAATGATCGTGAACAGATTTGATCTTCATAAAAATCTAAAGAAATGCTGAATTAATCAGCGTTTCTCTAAATAAATATTTCACAGTCATCCTCGACTTTTTTACAGCCGGCCAGTACTCTGGGCATTACCTCTTTTGGATCAGCTCCGTCTTCAAATTCCACGTTCATCTTAAGTGCCATGAAATTGACGACAGCATCCTTCACACCGTCTGTTTTCTTTGCCGCCTCTTCCATCTTTGAAGCGCAGTTTGCGCAGTCAACTTCTATTTTGTAGCTTTTTTTCATAATCATTTGTCCTTTCCGTTCATGAGAACATTTCAACAATTAAACGATTGTTTAATTGTTTATATTATATTATACTTATACAATATTGTCAACGAACAGGCAAAGAAACCGGGGATGGATTTAAGGATAATGGGAGAGATGGAGAAAAGTAATCTGACGGATCCCTTTGCATATATGAAGGCATTGGCTGCGATAGCTGTCTTTATAATGCATGTACAGGTTTTCAGCGGGATGTACGGATACGGGATATCAGAGAGCAACTGGTTTATGAAGGCTTCAGGCCATGGCGCGGTGTGGGTATTCTTTTTCTTAAGCGGCTATTTCAATATAAAAGGCTTTCTCGGGGCAGATCCCAGGTACCGTCTGGAGCCGAAGGGGATACTGGCCTTCTATATCAGAAGGTTTATAAAGGTTCTTTTTCCCGTATGGTGCTTTTATCTTATTGCGCTTACCATATCAGAGCCTTCATTCCTTCAGATATTCCCTGAAACCCTGTGGCATCTTCTTACATTTACCTATTCCGGAGAGCCCGGGTGTACCAGCATAGCTGCTACGTGGTATGTGTCATCCCTTACCTGGCTGTACTTCTTTACCCCCCTGATCGCATGGATATGCAGGAAACTGGAAAGATCAGACAGGAAGATACATATTATAGCGTTTATTCTTCTGGCAGCGTTACTGGGTCTTGCTGAAAGGGTTTTTCTTCTGATCAGCGGGGTGGACTGGACGCAGGGAGTCTGTGTTCCATTTTATTGCAATCTGGACTTATACATATGCGGGGCTTTTGCATACCTGTTAAGTAAGAGGATAAGATTTTCTCCCGGTGCAATGGTACCATATGCTTTGTCTCTTATAGTATATTCACTGCTCCTTCTCATTCACAACCGGATATACTATCTTGCCGATCATGATGTCAGATACATGATAATCCACGGATATTTCATGCCTACAGTTTATATAGCAGTAATGTCTATAGTCTGTATTCTGGTACAGAGTGCGGGATATCGGTATAAGGCTGTGAGTCCGGGATGTGTGAGGCGCAATCCGTTCCGTCTGATAGATGCTTTCAGCCTGATATCCTTTCAGTTTTATCTGATACATAATATGGTTCTTTTTCATCTGTCTACCTTCCTCACGGGTGAGACAGGAGCAGAATATAACAGAAATATGCTGATTTTCGGTTTCATTTTATCCATTCCGCTTTCTCTACTGTTTAAAAGGGCTGCCACGTTCAGACTCCCGGGAGAAGGTGCCGCAAAGAATAGCAGCGGGATAGCTTACAAGGATACCGTTAGTGACCGTGTATATGGAGATGAAAATGGATCTGCCACATAATCATTCGCAGCAGAATAACCTCAGCAATATCCTGAAGGAAATGCCCTCTCTGGAAGGTTTCTCCGTGGCTTCTGACGTATTCAGGCTTCTGGGAGATGCGTCAAGGGTCAAGCTTTTCTGGATATTGTGCCACACTGAGGAATGCGTGACCGATCTTGCAGCCATGATGGAAATGTCGGCACCGGCGCTTTCTCATCACCTGAGATTCCTGAAAACGTCCGGGCTCATAATTTCAAGACGTGAGGGTAAGGAAGTGTTTTACCGGAGCGCTGATACGGAGCTTGCCGATACGCTGCATCATATCATAGAGAATGTGGTCGAGATAGCCTGCCCGGACACAAAATAAGCCTGAAAAAATCACAGATTAGACACCGAATATTTGTATCATTTCCTGATATCATCAAAATCAGATCCAGAGTATGGGGGAGACAGAATGTCTGCAGAAAAAAAACAGAAAAGCATATTCCTTATCATTATCCTATTCGCGCTGCTATTTGCGGGAGCAGCAGTGTATGTGATACTGCATGGCTTCGCGGCAGGGAAAGGCGTGGAAACGGTAAGCGCTAATAAGGCAGGGTATTTCAGTGAGAAGGATCTGGACGATTCCTGGAGTACGGAAGATGCGTCACATATTACACTTATGGGGGATAGCGCGGAGGTTTCCGGATCCGGTGCATATTATTCAGAGGGCTCCGTATATATCATGCAGTCGGGGAAATACGTGATAAACGGCAGCCTCGATAATGGAAGCATAATAGTGGAAGCGGATAAGTCTTCAGAGATCAGAATAATGCTGGATTCCGTCCGGGTTAACCGTGATGACGATGCCGCCTTGCGGATCGCTCAGGCGGGAAATGTTTATATTACGCTCGCAGAAGGCAGTAAAAACAGTCTTATAAGCGGAAAAGAGTATTCTGAAGAAGCGCAGAATGATAATGTCACCGGAACTGTTTTTTCAAGAGATGATCTGACTATCAATGGCAGCGGACAGCTTGACGTAATCTCAGGCTACAGGCACGGCATAGTGGCAAAGGATGATCTTAAGATCACCGGCGGTATTATAAGTGTATCGGCGCCGGAGGACGGTATCCGCGCAAATGACAGCATCAGGATAATCTATGCGGATATCACATCCGAGGCAGGGGATGACGGTGTAGTGCTGAATCATGCGGACGGATATTTCTATATGGGATCAGGAAGCCTTAATATCACAGGCGGAGGAGACGGTATACATTCCGGAGGTGATGTGACCGTAGCCGGGGGTAACATCAGTATTTCGGCAGGAGATGACGGGATACACTCTGATACGGCGTTTTGCATTACAGATGGAACGGTTGCCATTTCCGAGTGTTATGAGGGAATAGAAGCCGTCACTATAGAAATTGCCGGGGGCGATACGCTTATCTGCCCGAAGGATGACGGACTGAATGCCAACGGCGGAAATGGTGATATGTTCGGCGGAATGCAGGGAGGCAATCCCGGAGGAAGGGGCGGACACGGTATGATGACGGGCTCCGGAAACTCCGTAAGTGGAGATATGCCCGGATTCCCGCCTGATATGGGTATGTCGGAAACATCGGGCGGTCATCCGGGAATGCCGCCTGACAGGAATGACAGCAGTATTTCGGATAACACCTTCAGGGAAAAACAGACCGGAGTATCCGGTAACGGCTTCGGAGGAAGGCCTTTCGGAGTATCCGGGAACATGGGGGGAAGACCCCAGATGCCATCAGAAGCAGGGGAAGAGGTATCCTCTGGAGAAAAAACCGAAACCTACGTGAAAATAAGCGGAGGAAGCCTTACTATCATTAATGAATCAGGCCAGGACGCTGATGGAATAGATTCAAACGGAGATATTCTTATCACCGGCGGCACAGTCAGGGTAAGTCTTGTAAATAACGGCAACAATTGTGCGCTTGATTATGCCAGCGAATCCGGCGGTAAGGCCGAGATAAGCGGAGGAACAGTCATTGCATGCGGTAATTATTCCATGGCGGAGCAGTTTGACTCCTCCTCTTCCCAGGCTTCCATACTGTATACCTACAGTGAAGGCGCTGAGGCGGGAACCAGAGTGGCTCTCGAAGATAAGGATGGAAACGTTCTGCTTGAGTATGAAGTGCCCCAGACCTTTTCGTCTTTGAACATAAGCTGCCCCGGGCTTAAGGTAGGAGGGACATATCTTGTAGTCATAGGAGATAAGGCGGAAGAGATCACAATAGAAGAGACATCAGCTTCCTACGGAGACGCGGCGAGCGGGGGATTCGGCGGAAGAATGAACTTCGGGGGCATGCAGCATAGAGGAGATTTCGGAGGCCCCGGAGGGCAGGGAATGGACAGGAGAGGCTTTGCTTCCGCAAACGGGACGGACAAAACAGAGGCGGAGCTTCCGGAAGATACGTCAGCCGAACCGGAAGGAGATATATGGAAATATGTGCTGATGTTGTTGGGCGCGGTCACGGCAGGAGCGGTTATTATTTTGATCAGCAGGCGGAGAAGATGAAAAAGACTACACATTATATAAATCTTTCGAAGGAAACAGCGGCGCGCATTGAAGAGGACAGGGAAAAAGGCCGTATAAACCCATATGCCTGCAAGGATTCGGACGTGATCAGGAGAGATCCAGCCCACGATATCGCGAATCTGCACCGCCCGTCCTTTGTCAGGGACATAGAGAAGATAATGAATGTTCCTTATTACAACAGATACTCTGATAAGACACAGGTTTTTTCCCTGGTTCGGAATGACGATATATCCAGAAGGGCGCTGCATGTGCAGTTTGTTTCCCGGATAGCCAGAAATATAGGCAGGCTGCTCGGGTTGAATACCGATCTCATCGAGGCGATAGCACTGGGGCATGATATAGGGCATACTCCCTTCGGACATGCGGGGGAAAGGGCGCTTTCTGAGATCTACCATGCCCATACGGGAAGGTATTTCAGTCATAATGTCCACTCGGTCAGGGTTCTGGATGATATCTGTTGCCAGAACCTTTCACTTCAGACCCTTGACGGCATCATATGCCATAACGGAGAGATGGAGCTTAAGGAGTACCGTCCAAGGACGGATCGTGCCTCCTTTGAGAAATTTGATGAAATGAAGGAGGAGTGCTTCAGGGATCAGAGTGCAATAAAGAAACTGATACCCTGTACGCTTGAAGGCTGCGTAGTCCGGGTCTCGGACATCATAGCCTATATCGGAAAGGACAGACAGGATGCTGAAAAGCTTAAGCTATTCGATGAGACTCCGGCCTATTCCCAGAAGAAAATAGGCACGACAAATGCTGAGATAATAAACAATATGATAGTCAACATCGTAGAGAATTCCTATGGGAAGCCCTATCTTGCGATGGATGATGACTACTTTCATGAACTTGCCATGGCAAAGAAAGAAAACTATTCCCATATATATGGAAATGAAAAGACAGAGGCAGCATTTAAGGAATCCATAGAGCCTATGTTCGGGGAACTATATGAGGCGCTGCTCATTCAGGCAAAGAAGATGGATCCTGAGTCTGTGTTTGTTCGACACCATGTGGAATACATAGAAAAGATCACCAGGTATGTGCATGTCGAACACAGACCGTACCGTGAGAATACGCCTGATGACATGGTGGCAGATTATATCGCGGGGATGACCGATGACTATTTCATAGATCTTCATGCCTGTCTTTTCCCGGGATCGGGACATAAAGTGAGATACAAAGGATATTTTGATTAAAAGAAAAAGACAGAGTTTTGTATTTAAAAAAGTACAATTTATTCCGTTTGCACAGCTAATATATTTTCAGGCACTGCCGATAAATATAATGTAAGCAAACGGATTTGCTATATAACGTATGAAAGGAGGAGAACTTCAATGCGTATAGATGCATTCTCAGCAATACAGCAGGTATACGGAACCGG
>CACZNY010000015.1 GCA_902782655.1 uncultured Lachnospiraceae bacterium | reverse complement strand
CTCATCCGATGAATCAGTATCATCACATTCTACAGAGGTATAAGAGGTGCTTTCCGTGCTCTTGCGGTCCTTGATCTCCACTACTTTATTGTCCAGCTGATCCGTAAGCTTAAGGGAATTCTTCTTCAGGCCGTCCACCTGTATCCTGACTCCGCCCTCATCGTTGTCATCATCTTCAGTAAATATACTGGTTTCCAGTTTATCAGCCGTTACATCCAGAGCATCCGTTATTTTCTTTCCCTTTATATCCTTCTGAAGCTCCGAGACATTCTTCTTGAGCTCTTCGTCGCAGTCATCGGGAACCGAGACACCCACCACCCTGTCGAATACATTGAGCCTGTACTCTATAGGGGAAGACCCTCCGAGAGTCACCGTGCTCACCGGTGTGGCATAGGCTGTCACGCCGCCGCTTATAAGCGTTGCCGCGATTATCGCGGCTGCCGCCCTTGTAAAGGCCGATATACCGTCCCTTATGGGAACCTTTACCGTTTCCTTCCTGATCTCCAATTCGGAAAGTCCAAGCACCTGACCTACAGAATAGCCCCTGTCCTTTATGGCATATACTATTCCCCTGTCATCCAGTATGGCGGCTTTGTTGTTTTTGATCTCCAGTACAACTGATCGCATAAAAACTCCTCTTTCAATCGTTGCCGGTTTCAGTGTCTTTTCGCGGATCAAAGGGTATGTATTCCGCTATTTCCGGATAATCACCGGAAAGGATCAATGACGCGCTTATCAGATATTTCCTGTGCCTGTCGATAAGCTTCCTCGATATCTTCTGTCTCTCCAGTATCTTCTTTACCGGAAGAAGCTTGCCCGTGATTATCTCTTCTATGAGAGGCGGCGGCGAGAAGATCGCTTTCAGCACCTCTGAGCAGGCCTTTTTTGATTTTTCAGCCTTCGGCGAGCAGTTCACCAGATCAAAATAACTGATGTCATATTCTGCCAGCTTCTCCCTCAGAGCCTCTATCTCGTCCTTAAGCCCCGAATCCGTAAATACGGCAACCTTTTCATTTATATCGCGCTGCATCGAAGCATCACTCTCATCCTCGATGCCGTCGCTTCCGAAGACCTCAGGCTTTACGGATATCTCATGCTCACCCGTTTTTTCATTCTTTCTGTAGAGGTCTATCTCCCGGCTCTTAATAACAAACGCAGCATAGGACCAGAAATCTCCCTTTGTCCCGTCGTAAGTCCTGACTGCCTCGGATACTGCGGTCAGCGCAACAGAATACTCATCATCGCTTATGGTGATGCTCCTGTTCAAAACCTTACCCGTAAGCTTCAGGATATGCTGCTGTTCCTCTGCGAGGAATCGATCCAGCTCTTCTGTGCTTCCGGCTGCTTTGATCGCTCTCTCGTTTGCCAAGCTGTTATCTGTCATCTAAAATCCCTGTTCATCAAAAAAGAAAACCTTCAGCCCTTACGCCCCATGAGTCCCCTCCCGGCTGATAGGGATTTTATCCTCATATCCATATATACGGAAGGAATCTGCTGAAAAATGGGGTCGTTTAAATAATTCTTTTCTCACTGAAATATATATCGACCTGTCGTACAAAAATAACAAAGTGTTATTGCTGATTATTTTTAAATTCCCTTGCAAGGGAGAGCATCTCCTTTGCATTCTCATAGACCGCGTCTGTCACTGCAGAGCCTGAAAGAAGCCTGGCGAGCTCCTCCACCGGCTCATCATCCCTTAGCTCCCTTACCGAGGTCTCGGTGGACTCCCCGTCCGAGGTCTTTTCTATCACGAAATGATGGTCTGCCATGGCGGCTATCTGCGGCAGATGAGTGATGGCTATCACCTGCCTTCTCCTTGAGAGCAGCGCCAGCTTCTCAGCCACCTTCTCGGCGGTGCGCCCGGATATGCCGGTATCTATCTCATCGAATATGAGGGTGGGTATATCATCCGTATCCGCAAGCACCGTCTTTAAGGCCAGCATTATGCGGGACAGCTCTCCTCCCGAGGCTGCCTCCTCCAAAGGCATAAGCTTTTCTCCTTTATTCAGTGAGATCATGAAGGCCACGTCATCGAAGCCCGTGGATGAAAGGGCTTCCTCATCCCCTATCACATCTATCCTGAACTCCACGTTCTCAAAATTAAGGTCGCTCAAAGCCTCCTTCATCTCCTTTTGAAGCCTTTCCGCAGCCCTTGACCTTATCTTCGAAAGGCTCCCGCACTCCTTCAGCAGCTCCTTCTTTTCCTTTAAGAGCCTGTCCTGAAGCTCTGCCGCATAGGAATCATGATCCTCAAGCTTCTGAAGCTCTTCCCTCTTCCCTTCAAGCGCCCTGCCTATTTCCTCTATGGTTCTGCCGTACTTGGCTTTCAGGTGATTGATCAGATCCAGTCTTCCCTCACACTCTGCAAATTCCTCTTCCGAAAATTCCATTTCCCTCAAGGCATCCCCTATGTCTATCGACAGATCCCCCACAAGAGACTCTATTTCCGACAGGCGGCTGATGATATCGTCCGTTTTTTTATCAACTCCCTGAAGTCCTGACAGGCTTCCCGAGGCCTTTCCTATATAATCGGACGCATTCCCGCCGGCATCCCCGGAAACGGCTCCGAGAGCCTCTGACAGCCCCTCCGCTATCCTTTTTGCGTTCTTCATCAGGGAATATCTGCTTTCCGTCTCCGCGTCCTCCCCCTCCTTAAGCTCCGCGTTTTCGATCTCGGAAACCTCAAAGCTCAAAAGGTCCTGCCGTCTCTTCCTCTCTGCAGGATCTGAGATATCATCCTCGATCTCCTCAAGGGTCTTTCTGTAGCTTCTGTAATGCTCTGCCACCTGAAGCAGAGGCTTGTCTGCCTCATCCCCTGCATACCTGTCCAGTATGCGGACAAGGTTTTTCCTCTGCAAAAGCCCCATCTGGTCCCGCTGCCCATGTATATCGATAAGGACGGAAGCCGCCTTTTTCAGCACGGAAGCATTGACGGCATTGCCGTTTATCCTGGCCGTGCTCCTGCCCTCCCGCACCTTTCTGGTCATTATGATGAGGCCGTCATCCTCCACTTCGATGTCAAGGGCTTCCATCTCCTCCTTTTCATGCTCCTGGGAGAGCCCGAATACAAGCTCCACCTGCGCCTCATCCTCCCCGCGGCGCACGACCCCTGAGGAAGCCTTGCCTCCGAGAGCCAGCTCCACTGAGCCTATGACAAGGGATTTTCCGGCTCCTGTTTCACCTGTTATGATATTCAGCCCCGTGCCGAATTCCGCCTGCGCGCTGCGTATCAGCGCGAGATTTTTAACCTTTTCGCTAATTAACATTGATCATCACCTTCGTTCTTACAGAAAAAACAGATTATGTAAACTAATACCGGCTGACCCTTACACGCTGTCCCGGAATTTACAATGAAGAACATTCAGAAAGCTGTCATCATGCAGCCTCACGATCTTTGTGACCTTTTCGGATTTTGTGATGCTTACTCCCCCGTCCCCGGGAAGCGTCGACATCTCCCGCCCGTCAAAGGCAACCTCGCTGTTGTCCCTGCCTGACGAAATAAAGATCTCATCGTCTGCGGACAAAACGACCGAACGGCTGTTTAATGTATGCGGACATATGGGAGTAATGATGAAAAGCTTTGATGAGGGCTCCACTATGGGACCTCCGGCTGACAGCGAATAAGCCGTAGAACCTGTCGGCGTGGCTACTATGATACCATCGGAGCGGTAGCTTTTCAAGAATTTTTTATTAACATACACATCATAGTCCGCCACCCGCATATCGCCCTGCCTGTGCACTACGATATCGTTCAGCGCGCTTTCGGTGCATACCGTCTTCCCTCCGGATATGACATTGCCCGTTATCCTCATTCTCTCATCCACTATGTATCTGTCCGAGATCAGGGCATCCAGGGCAGGTATGATCTCCTCCCTGTCGACATCGGTAAGATATCCCATGTGGCCGGTATTGATCCCAAGCATGGGGATGTCCCTGTCGACCACATCACTTGCTGCCTGTATCAGCGTTCCGTCTCCTCCCAGCACCAGGATACAGTCGGTATCGGCCGGTATGGAGCTGCTGTCCGTATATCTGTCATAACCGTCTCTTTCAGCCGTCACATGGGTGCTGCATACCTTGCCGTGTTTTGTCAGATATTCACAGGCCTCATCCGCTGCCGAAAGCCCTCCCTCCCTTGTGGGATTGACTATGATAAAAAAGCTCTTCAAGATGATCTACCTCAGACTTTCATGCGCAGCTTCAACGACATCGGGGATCAGCGACTTTATATCCCCCCCTGCAGTGCTGTCTGCGCTCCCTTTTCCCAGGTACATAAGATATTCTATATTTCCCTCAGGCCCTCTTACCGGTGAATGATCAAGCCCCAGGATCGAAAACCCGTTCGTTTCCGCGTATCCCAGACACTCCCGGATCACGTCCTCATGCACCGCCGGATCCCGTACCACGCCTTTTTTTCCTACCAGTGCCCTTCCCGCCTCAAACTGCGGCTTTATAAGGCACACCATCCTCCCGCTCTCAGACAGGATATCCGAGGCTGCGGGAAGGATCTTCGACAAAGAAATAAAGGATACGTCAGCTGATGCAAAATCAGGAGTATCGGCTATATCCTCCCGGGTCAGGTACCTGAAATTCGTCCTTTCCATGCATACGACCCGTCCGTCGTTCCTTAAGCTCCAGTCCAGCTGCCCGTAGCCCACATCTATTGCGTATACCCTCGCTGCGCCGTTTTGCAGCATACAATCAGTGAAGCCTCCCGTGGAGGCTCCTATATCCATGCAGATAAGCCCCTTAAGATCGAGCGCGAAGCTTTCCACCGCCTTCTCAAGCTTCAGTCCTCCGCGGCTCACATACTTAAGCCTGTCTCCTCTGTACTCTATGCTTACAGTATCCGGAAAGCTGCTTCCTGCTTTATCCTCCCGCACTCCGTCCACATAGACATTGCCCTCCATTACCATGGTCTTTGCCCTCTCTCTGGAGGAAGCTATGCCTTTTTGAACCAGGAGGATATCAAGGCGGGTCTTACCTGACATCCGCCATCTCCTGAAGCTTGTTGATTATCCTGCCTGCAACGCTTAAAGGATCCATGCCAAGCTTCTCGCGAAGTATCGCTATGGAGCCATGGGGAACAAATTCATCCGGTACGGCTATACTCAGCACCGAAGCCTTCAGCTCGTTCATCTCACAGAATGCCGTCACATGCTCACCGTATCCGCCTGACAGGACATTATCCTCCATGGTGACGATAAGGTCATGGCTTTCCGACATCCTTATCAGCATATCCCCGTCCAGAGGCTTTATGAATCTGGCATTGACAAGAGAGCACTCATATCCCTTCTCCTTAAGTATCTCCCTTACCTTCTCCGCGACCTCCACCATGGCGCCTGCAGCGAATATTGCCACGCCTCTCTCTTCATATATGAGCTCGCTTTTGCCATACTCTATCTCGGCCCTGTATTCCTCAAGCCCGCAGTATGCCGCGGCTCTCGGATATCTCACGGCCACCGGGGAGTCCATGGTGACCGCAAACTTCATCATATCGGAGAGCTCCCATTTATTCTTGGGAGCCATTATGGTCATATTGGGCATTGTTGAAAGAAAGGAGAGATCGAATATACCCTGGTGGGTCTCTCCGTCCGCTCCCACTATCCCCGCCCTGTCTATGGCGAATACCACCGGCAGGCTTCCTATACATACATCATGCAGGATCTCATCATACGACCGCTGAAGGAAGGAGGAATAAATGGCGACTATGGGCTTCATGCCCCCCGCCGCAAGCCCGGCGGCAAAGGTCACCGCATGCCCCTCGGCTATGCCTACATCCGCAAACCTTTCGGGATAGATGTTCCTGTATCTCTTAAGCCCCGTGCCATCAGGCATAGCAGCTGTTATCGCGATCACATTATCATTTCTTGCTGCAAGCTTTATCATGACGGTAGAGAATACGTCGGTATAGCTTGCCTTCCCGGAATGCTCCTTGGGAAGCCCTGTTTCTATATCGAAGGGACCCGTGCCGTGGAATCTTGCCGGATGGCGCTCCGCGGGGGCATAGCCCTTGCCCTTTCTGGTGCATACATGAATGATAACTGTATGCTTTATATTTTTTGCTTCCTTTATGGTCTTCTCAAGCATCCCTATATCATGACCGTCCACCGGCCCGAGGTATGTGATCCCCATATCCTCAAAAAGCATCCCCGGCACCACCAGCTGCTTCATGGAGCTTTTGATCTTCTTCAGGTTATCCAGCACTCTGTCGCCCTTGGGCATGCTCTTTAGCAGGAATTCCTCCATCCCTATCTTAAAGTTCTGATAGCCGACGGCCGTCCTTATTCCCTGAAGATACTTTGACATGCCTCCCACG
>CACZNY010000014.1 GCA_902782655.1 uncultured Lachnospiraceae bacterium | reverse complement strand
TTGTAGTCCTTGATGGTAACGATGCTCTCAAGATCATAGTCCCGCATGAAGCCGCAGTATACATTGGGGAAATTCTCATCGTAGGCGGAATCCGCCTGTCCGTCGTAGAGACATACCATCTGGTTTATGGCACGCTCAAGCCTAAGCCCCGAGTCATTAAAGTCTGACCAGATCGTTTTAAGTCTTGCCTCCTTTTCTTCCTCATCCATGGAAGCGTCGGAATTTATCATTATGCTTGAAAGCTCCGCAAAGTAACGGTAGGCCTGGATATACTGGTATGAAGCGTTCACAGCGAGCCGGGCGGCTGCCTTCATGCTGTCATGGACATTGTTTTCAAGATCAGATACCGTGAGGATGTATGAATAATAAGAATCAAGATAGGTCTTTGTAGTCCCGAGTCCTGAGCGAAGCCTCCAGTTTCCTGTCATGTCCGCTTCGGAGGTAATGGACTGATTCTGGTCATAGGGAGAGATCGTGGCTAAAAAGCCAGCGGAGGAGGTGGTTCCCATAAGGGGCTCCAGGAAGCTTCTCCTGGCATCCATATCCTCGTAATAATGATAATAGACATAGCTGTATTTATCGGCAAGAATGCTTTTGTTTTCCTGAGACGGATGCTCTCCATATTCCTTCAGCGCATCAAAAAGCTCGCTGTACGACCGGAGCATCCCCTCATAATTGCTGCCAAACGTCGTTACCGCTGTAAGCTTTTCATTAAAAGCATTCCTTTCCTCGTTGCTGATAATGAGCTTGAGCATATCCCTGATCTCATTATCCGAGGTGACCGTACAGGCATAAAGGCTGTCCACCTCCTCAGATAATTCCTTCACAAGCTCCAGCGTATCATCATCCAGATACTCGCTCCTGCCCCCGATGATCCTGCCGGTCCAGGAAAGAGCCGTGGCCAGGTCATCATTGTCCGTGCAGTCAGCCGCCTTATCAAGTCCTGTTATTATGGAGCGCTCCAGGATCTCCGATGTGACACCGACCCATTTCCTCGCTATGACTCCCGCGATAAGTCCTGCCTCGGCTTCCCTCGCAGAAAAATGAAATCCGGTAAAAAATATGCTTACGGCAAGAAGGATTGATAAAATCCGATCACCCAGGGCCTTAAACTTCATGTGTACCTCCTGTCCCGGTCTGTCTTACCGAAAAAAAACTAAAAAATCCTTCCTGCTTCGGAAAGCGGGATAAGCTCCCCGTTCTTCTCACTGCAGGTATAAAGCTCGTTCCTTGTCACCCTTAAGGCATAAGGAGAAAGGCTTATTCCCTCTCTTTCAAAGATAGCTCCCATAACCGTATCCGGTCTTATATTGTTTTCGGAGCCGGCGGAAGCCAAAAGATGCAAAGCGCCGTCATTATCTGCATACAGCTCATGGATATACTGCCTTATATCGACTTCCTTATAATCCGCCTCACTGTCCCCGTCCTGCTGCACTCTCTTTGTATCATGCAGGTATTTAGCTGTCCTCTGTCCTCTTTTTCCTTTCCTTTTAACGGGTTTTCTGATAATAAAGGAATCACTTTCCATAACGGTTTCCACCGCTGATCCAAGATCAAATGAAGGCTTATGGCCCTCCCTGAAGCGGATCGTATACCCGGCAGCCCTGACGCTTGCCATGGCATTTTCGCATTTGTCCGGCAGCATTACACAGCTTATGACCTCTATCCCTTCGGTCTGCTCCTTATTGAGCATATCGATCACGGCCTTTGAGGATTCCGCCTCTGTTACCTCCAGATCAAAGTACTCCGCATCCGATTCGTATCCCACTGACAATGGCATGGCAAAGGACATCTTCTGATGTGGCGAAAAGCCCTCGGAATAAACAGCCTTTATCCCGGCTCTCCTGTTTACCCTCTGGAAATACCTCTGCAGATCCAGATGCCCGATATAACGCACAGCCCCGTGCTTGGTAAACTTGATCCGAAGCTTCATCCCTTTCCCTTTTCAAAGCAGACTCCGCCTCCAAACCGCGCTGCGCCGCAGCCGCTGCATTTTTCACGGCAGTTAGGTGTCACCCTTCCCTCT
>CACZNY010000013.1 GCA_902782655.1 uncultured Lachnospiraceae bacterium | reverse complement strand
TGCCTGCGGCAACCAAAATCCGGCGCAGCAAACGACAAAACGAAAAGAGTTTTGTCGTTTGCTATAATATAAACGGGTTTTTAGGGAAATACTGACAGAGTATAAATTAATGAAGAGATTATTAAAAGCTTTTGGCTGGATATTCTTATTTATAATGACTGCCGCAGCGGCTGTTTTCCTCACGCTTTACCTGCTGATGAGGATGTTCTGCTACGGTCCGTCGGAGTCTGCCCGGGATACTTTTGTATCCACCATGCTGGAAACAGGCGGAATGAAGTTTGTCATATCCTGGTTCTTTACCGATGAGGAAGTAATGGAAATCACCGGCGCCAATGAACCCGCAGAGATTGCTTCCGATACGGATGCAGATCTGGTAAATATCCCTTCTGCATCTGACAACGATGCCCAGGCAGATGACACCCGGGCGGAAACCGATATACCTGAAGCACTGAGGGCAGCCTATGAAGCAGATGATGACGGTGACGGACTGATACTGGTCCCCATCACAGCGCACACATTTTCCGCATCTCTTCTGGTAATAAGGGATCCTTCCCGCATACGCCTCTCATCATCCTACCCCTGGTCGACAGAAGCCAGGGAGCGTAACGGCCTTACCGTAGGCCAGCACTGCGAACAGTCTGACGCCGTTGCAGGCATAAACGCCGGTGAGTATGTGACATCCGGAACCAACTGGGGCGGTATGCCCGTGGGAGTAGTGGTACAGGACGGAGAGATCCTTTACAACGGCCCCAGCTACGGTGATGTCATGGTGGGCTTTAATGAAGACAACATCCTGGTGGTAAAAGATGTAAGCGGAATGTCCGCTGCATCCTTTCAGAGCTACGTCACTGAAAACCATATAACCGATGCCGCATCATTCAAGGATATTTCCGGCGGCAATATCAATCACTTTACAAAACTGATAATAAACGGGGAAGCTGTTGAACTCGGAGGAAAAGGGTCAGGTGCCAATCCACGCACAGCCATTGCACAGTGTGCCGACGGGACAGTACTTTTCCTGTGCACCGACGGCAGGGGAACCGGCGGACACCTGGGTGCTACCGGACAGGACCTCATAGACCTGCTGATCCAGTACGGTGCCGTCAATGCAGCCAATCTTGACGGCGGAAGCTCCTCCGCACTTTTCTTTAACGGAGAGTACACTACCGGATCCACACATATGCTGTATGCAGATACTTCCAGAAACGTGCCCACGGCATTTGTAGTAATGAAATAAGCATGAAAGATAACACAAAAGACGAAAACAGAATAAACGAACGGCAGTGGAACGAACATCCCCGCAGAAGGAGAAAGTCCTCAAGTGCCCCTGCGCCTGAGAAGGCATACGCAGATGACCTTACCGATGACCTGGAGCTTGTCGATGTTGAGGACGTTGATTCTGATGCTGAAGACGAATCTCCGGAAGAAGAAACCGGGGAACGCGGACAGTCTGTATCACGGCTTCCATTTTCACCTCTATGGATCATCTACGCTGTGTGGTGCATTATCCTTATAGCAGGAATGTTCTATACCCTTGATTATGCGAAAAAGAGCCTGACACTATATGAAGCCGCAAGGCCGGATCGCCTGATGGACAGCCTTGTAGCCTCAGTATCCGCTGATGGCCTCAGTGACCACGCAGTCCTTTCAAAATCCATGGACGGCGTAACCACCGTCAGCTACAACGTAGCAGTCAACAATACAGTAAGCTGCAATTACTTTGAAAATCCCTATACCTATGTGGCACAACTGAATGACCTGCTGGATGCAGAATCCCTCAGGTATGAAAAAACCGGACAGGATTTTACCACCGGTGCCCTGACCTATGCCCTCTATGCAGGGGATCTTCATTTCGGAGACATAAAGCTGCTTCCCGGCAGTTCCTATACAAGAATGAAGCTTCTGACCATGACAGACTGGACGCCCGAGAGCATCACTGTTTTCAAAGAGCCTGCTGACTACAGCATACAGATTGATATACCGGACAACTTCACCGTAACAGTAAACGGCATGCCCGTTCCTGATGCATATACAGTTTCCCAAAAAGAGTGCAGCGACCTTGAATTCTGTGAGAAGTACGTTGACGTTCCCGGGACAAAAACCATTCTTATCCCGGGCTTCCAGGATGAAGCAACAGTTGATGTAAAGGATTCCGGCGGCGAAGATGTGGAAAGTACAGTGGAAGAAATCGCTGACAAAAATGAAGGAGTCAACAGCACAGAAAGCATATCTGAAAATGAATATAACAATGTAGACTATCCCGGTTCCTATGCATCAAAGATAGAACAGATAAACTACAGCTGCGGTTTCCCTTCACCCGAAATGCCGGATGACCTGAAAGATACCGTACTTGACATGACTGAAAACTACTCACTGTTTTTTACAAGGGACCTGCCCGGATCCACGGCAAGCATCGAGCCCATCAGGTATATTTTCCCTGAAGATTCAGAATACCTGAAGCTTGCGGAAACATACCGCAGACAGGACATGGAGATAATCGTTGCACACAGCAATACCCATTTTGATAATGTGACAGTTGATGATTATACTGTTTATAATAACGAATGCTTTTCCTGTCGTGTAGCCTTTGACAAAATAATGACCATGTACGGCAAAGAAGTTGTGGATGATACAGACAGTGTCTACTACTTTGTGTTGATAGACGGAGAGTGGAAGATTGCGGATATCAGATAAAAAATCAGATAAAGAAAACAAATACCGCAAAAAAAGATGCTTAGCAGCAGCATCTGTCCTGGCAACTGTTACACTTTCAATAGAACAGCTCGCTGTATGTGCGGGAAGTCCGTTTGCTCCGGGCAATAACCCCATCATACCCAATTCACCTGCTTCTGTTCCTTCAGACAGTGTACTCCCCGTATCGGGAGCAGCCTACTATACTGATACAGCCTTCTTTTCAGAACGGACCAATACCGTTTCAGACCTTTCAGACGGTTCAGTTTTATACAGCCTCGGCTGTTCCTATTCATACGACAGCCTTACAGAAACTGATGATGGATTCCAGACGGTATCCAATGATGATTCCGAAGATGAGCAAAGCAGTCTTTATCCTTCTGCAAAAGAGGAATACTACAAAAGCACTCTTCCTGAAAGCCTCACTCTGTATAAAAATGCCTCTATGTCAGGCAGTTATTCCGATGTTGATTTTTCCGTAAACGATGATACGATCACCATAGGACTGAATCTCGACATAAGCGACACCGTCCTTGCTTCAGCTTATCCTGTTTTTGAGCTTGAAGGCGCAAAGTGCCGTTTTTATCCGCCGGAATACTCCGGTACGGAGGATCCGGACTTTTCCGCACTTGCATCCGAATATGATTATTTTAACGAAGACGGCTCTTTAAATCTTCTGAAGGATCCTGTTCTGTATGTGACAGACGCAGGCAATAGCACTGTTATGTACCACGTACGTGCCGAATATATGTCAGACATTCCTGTCCTTCATATCAATCTTGATGATCCGGACGCAGGCATTGACAGGTATAAAACCACTGGAGCCACACTGATCATAGACGGTACAGAATACCATATGGACATCAGAGGCCGTGGAAATACCAGCTGGTGGAACTTCCCTCAGAAGTCCTATCAGATAAAATTTGAGGATGATACGTCATTACTGGGTACTGAGCCTTCGGATAAGTTTGCGCTTGTGCCCACTTATCTTGACAATTCCCTCATACGCAATCCGCTTTCAGCAAAGCTGGCTGCCTGTCTGGACAATATGGAATACAACCCCTATCAGACACCCGTTGATATTTTCCTTAACGGCAAATACATAGGCGTCTATACTTTCTCGGAAAAAATAGATGTCGCCATGAACAAGG
>CACZNY010000012.1 GCA_902782655.1 uncultured Lachnospiraceae bacterium | reverse complement strand
GACCAGGCGGCCGGCTTGCCGGTCGGCGTGTCCCGCAGAATGCGGGATTTCTGAGTGAAATTCCGATTTTTCATTCAGAAAGTCATGGTAAGTGAAATATAAAATTCCACTTGCAATAAGCCTCCGGCGGATGTGTCAGGATTTCGAAAGGAAGCAGACCGTTTTCATTTTACTGCTGTCTCAGGGTGTGTGTTTGTACACCTTATCCTTAAGCCGTTTCTCAAAATCATCTTTGGAAAGCGGCTTGTCGAACAGAAAGCCCTGCACAATATTCACATCAATGCTTTTGAGGAAGTTAACCTGATCCCACTGCTCCACGCCCTCCGTGATGACCCTCATATTAAGCTCCTTCGCCATCTTTGCTATATTCGACACCACGATACTGTCCCGCTTACCGTTCGTCCGTTTGTTAACAAATGATTTGTCAAGCTTCAGCACATCTGCGGGAAATTCTCTAAGCAGATTTAACGAAGAATAACCGGTTCCGAAATCATCTATCGCCATTACAATATCCGCTTCATGCATATCCCGTATGAAATGGCTCAGCTTCTCATTCTCCTCCTCTCCGATAGTCTCCGTAAGCTCCACCTCGATATACTGCTTCGGGATCTTATAGCGTGAAAGGACTTCTCTGATACGGGCGGAAAAATCCGGGACAGACAGATTTTTTCGGGAGAAATTTGTCGAGATCCTGACCGGCTCGATGCCGTCGTTCAGCCAGTTCTGTATATCACGGCAGACCTGGTCGAAAATATAAAAATCCAGCCTGCAGATGCTTTCATCTTTTTCCAGGATCGGAATGAATTCACCGGGAGAGATGATCTTTCCGTTGCGCACCCAGCGAACAAGAGCCTCCGCCCCCACAATGGTATTAGAGTCCGTATCGACCTTTGGCTGATAATAAGTATGAAACTCCCCATTCTCCAGTGCTTTCGGAAACAGCTCTGCGATCTGCTTCTGTTCCAATATGACCTCATGCATTTCAGGAGTCGCAAACATATAAGGAACATGCAGCTGGTTCTTTGCAACATTCAGTGCGGTCGTGCACATGCCAAGAATCTCTTCACTGTCCATGGAATCGTCGGTGATGTCAAGGCAGCCGGCCACAGCCTGAATCATGACGGGCTTCTTCTCTCCTTCGGTCATGATATGGATTTCCACGCCTTCGAGAAGCTTCAGAAAGTCCTCTGCTTTTTTTCGAAACAGCAATGCTGCGAAGCTGTCTCCGGAGAGTCTGGCTACACACTCTGCTGATCCGGCGTATGATGAAAGAGCATCAGCGTAACGAACAAGGATCTTGTCTGCATTCTTTTTGCCGTATCGCTGGTTGATAAGACCAAAGTGCTTCAGATTGATGTAGAAGGCATTGTAATCAGACAGCGTTCCGTCCAAGCTTCTTTGTGAGATAAAGCTGCGGAAGCCTGTTTCGTTGGGAAGCCCCGTCATGACATCAGTCCTGGTGGCTCTCAGCTCTACCATATCCTTAAGGAAGTGTATGCAGTTGTCCTTGTGATTATAGCCGTTGAAAATGGCGATCGCCATATCCCGGCAGGTGTCATAACCGCAGCAGGAGCAGTTGATATGGCGGGATTCTTCATCATGCTTATTCATGTCGGTGAAGACGGCTTCAAGCTCCTCATCATCCGGGATCTCCATCGCACAGTCCTTCGAACGGTCTGAATATGAGCGCAGATAATCCTCAAGCCTCAGCCCTGAGAACTGCGCATTGAGGCTTTCCAATCGCTCCTTTGGGGTGGTTTTCCGTACCCAGGCGCTGTATCCCGGATCGTTCCTGACCTTTTCCTCGACATCATGCAGATGATACATGGCATCATCTGTAACGGACAGGCGCATGTCCGTTCCTGTACCGCAAAGGCAGCCGTTCTCACAGTTAAGAGCATCAATGAACAAATACGGGGTTTCTCCTTCACGGATCCTTGCGCTGTTCCTCTCCAGATAATGATACATCCGTTTTTCACCCTCGATCTGCCGGATAAAGACCTCGCTGCCGAGAAGCCAGAACACATTTTCCTTAAGACCGCCGGGCATCGGATATACGGAGCCGAGTCCGTATTCAATCTCATCCGTGCATGGATCGCCCTTCAGACCATGTGAGGCTGCATATTTCATCAAATGATCAAAGGTCACATTGTAGGAGACATACCCGTGTGTATTGGGGTCGTCTATCTCCATTTTTTTGGCGATGCATGGGCTTAAAAATGCCAGCCGGTCAGTGATCCCCAGCTCTTTTCTGGCGTATATGGCGGCGCACATGAGAGGGCTGTGTACAGGGAACAGCTTCGGCAGGAGCTCGGGGAGATACTGCTCTATGTAGCGGACAACTGCCGGACAGGGCTGGGAGATGCCGCCTGTGAAATCGTACTTCTGAATATAATTGATATACCCCCAGGTGGTGATATCGGCGCCGAATGAAACACTGATCATCCGGTTTATACCGAGCGTCTTCAGACCGCCCAGTATGGACGAATACTGATCCGGATAATTTGCGATGAATGAAGGAGCGATCAAAAGAGATATGGCTTCGCCTTTTTTTAGATCTTCAAAGAACCGTTCCGTATCGTCAAGGAATACACGTGCCTCATGTTCGCAGGTATCAAAGCAGGCGCCGCAGGCTACGCACCGGCTTCCGTCCACTTCAATACGCGACCTTCCGTTCCCGTCCGGTTCCGTTGAAATATTTGCTCCGATGCAGCTGCAGGCACGGATGCACTTGTTGCAGCCAATACACTTATCGTTGGTGTAAACAAGCCCGGGTGAATGTTTTTTATTCATGATTCAATCCTTTCCGGCATTGCCGCTTAAGCACGGGATTTATTCGGTGTATTAGTAATAAACGTATTATATGCCTTTATCAGCTGCAGCGAAAGGGGCAGGTGAAGGGGGAACGGAAAAAGCCGGGCAGGATAAAACCGGAAAACGGAGTTTTAGACAGAGGGTCTTTTATGAAGGCTTTAAGATGAAGGAAAGATGGGTTATAATACTGATGGCTTACAGACTGAGGACCGGCACGGCTTTCGTCTGAAGGCAGTAGATAATCTTGCATGGAATAAGGAGGTTTTACAGATGAACAAAAAAGACAGGGAAATATCAGTTCCGTTATTAGCATTTACTTTCTTTTATACTGTTACCATATATCTTCTTATGATAGGTTTTTATTTCTGGCATTGGCATAAGGAGGACTGATCTTTTATCCGACAGCGCAGAATGGATGGTCTTCAATCCTGCATGGGGTGACGGTTAAGCTTTGGATATGATAGAATAGAAATGATATGTAACAGACATGGTTATAATATTCAGGAGGTAGAGAATGGATTTTATCGAGGGCATCAAAAGCAGAAGGAGTATCAGAAAGTTTACCGATGAAGCGGTAACGAAAGAGCAGATCGAGGAGATAGTCGATATCGCGAGGTTTGCGCCTTCATGGAAGAACAGCCAGTCTGTCCGGTATTTATGCATTATGGACAAGGCGGTAAAGGATAAGATAGCCGAAGAAGCTGTCATGAATTTCGAGTGGAATACAACAATAATGAAGGGCGCGCCGGCACTGGTGCTTGTGCTTACAGTAGATAAGAGGGCCGGCTATGAGAGAGACGGATCTGCTTCCACCTCAAAGGGGGAGCATTGGCAGTCATTTGATGCAGGCATAGCTGCAGAAACCTTCTGTCTTGCAGCCTATGGAAAAGGACTTGGGACAGTCATACTCGGAGTGTATGACGAGGCAAAGGTTTCTGAGATCGCGGGAGTGCCGGAGGGACAGAAGGTTTCGGCTCTGATTCCCATAGGAGTGCCGGCTGAGGAGCCTCAGGCGCCTAAAAGAAAGGAAGTCACAGACCTTTTAACTGTTTTGTAGGAATTTGTACTTTTATTCGTACAAGGTGTATAATACCCCTTTAGTCAGAGATGAAAGATATCAGGATAAGATACGAGCCTGAGCT
>CACZNY010000011.1 GCA_902782655.1 uncultured Lachnospiraceae bacterium | reverse complement strand
TATTTTCTTGTAAAACCTGATCTTTATGATGAATGCCTTAAGGAGACCGGGACTGCCTCGGGGTCGGTATGGTCATCATCCTATTGTACGAAGGCTTCAAACTCGCCTTCCTATGGCCCGTATAAGATAAGCAGCTATCAGACAGATAAATCCATACATTTTGTAAGAAACGAAAACTGGTTCGGTTATAAGGACGGGAATCATAAATATGTGGATCCGCTTGACGGCAAAACATACGATATGTATCAGACTACAGAGATAGACTGTCAGGTGGTGGCGGAGAATGCTACCGCAAAGAGGATGTTCTTTGCCGGAGAGCTCATGAATTATCCTCTTACGAGTGATGATTTTAACCAGTACCGGAATTCTGAATTCTGCCATTCCTATCCGGGATCAGGCACTTTTTTCATTTTATTGAACGGGTATGAGGATGTGATAAAGAAGAGAGAGGAGAGTCCTGATTTTGACAGATCCGCAAAGGATATCGAGACCCAGCTCATCCCGGCTTTCAGAAAAGCCTTTTCACTTTCGATAGACAGGGAGCTTTTTGCCGACACTCTTTTTCCCGGCTCATCCGGGGGATATGGACTTTACCCGAAAGCTGTTATTTATGATACCGATGATCTCTTATATTACAGGGATACAGATGAAGCCAAGGAGACGCTCTGCAGCTTTTATTCCGTAGATCCCGCAGAATATCCGAGTCTTGTAGCTGCAGAAGAATCAATTACCGGATATGACCAGAAGGCGGCAGCCGGATACTATCAGCAGGCTTATCTGGAGGCGTTGGATAAGGGGTATATCACGGACAGGGATAAGGACGGCATAAGCGATCAGACAGTGACACTTACATTTTCATTATCGGCTGAGAGCGACGTCTTCACCCGCCAGATAGAGTATCTGAACGAGATCATTTTAAGAACAGCTGAGGGAACCGGATTTGAGAACAGGATAAGGATTGAAAAATCTGCTCCCCTGGGAAATGAATGGGCGAACCAGTTCATTAACGGTCTGACTGACGTCTGTATATTGAACTGGGTCGGGGGAGCATTGGATCCCTTCGGTACAATAGTAGTCTATACTTATCCGGAGTATGCCATTGATGTCAACTGGTTTGACAGTACGAAGGAGTATATGGAGCTTGAAACAGGCGGTGAAAGGATAAGACTGAACCTTTTGCAGTGGAGCGATGCCTTAAACGGCAACGAGGTCATACAGGACGGCAGGTCATATAATTTCGGTGAGGGACAGGCGGATGTTAAGACAAGGCTTGAGATACTGGCCGGACTTGAAAAAAATATACTTGCTTCAAACGATTATATACCGGTTATGGCACCAAATACCATGGCCTTGTTATCACAGCAGGTATACTATCCGACAGACATTTACAATCCGGTAATGACCTTCGGCGGGCTGCCGTATCTGCGCTACAATTACGATGAGAAAGAGTGGAGGGCGCATGTGAAGGACCTTGGAGGGGAGCTTAAGTATTAAGCGGAAGAGGAAAGAACTATGGTTAAATATGCGATAAAAAGAATACTGTATATGCTGCTTGTGTTTTTTATCATCCTGCTCATGTGCTTTGTGCTGATAAGGATGCTGCCTCTGCCACAGCTCCCTCCCGGGGATCCTCATACCAGGGTGCTCGAGATGCGCCGGCAGGCTATGGGCTATGACAAGCCCTATCTTGTGCAGTTTGGGATATTTCTTAAGGGGCTGGTCACGGCTTTTGACTGGGGACTCTCCGATAAGCTTTATTTCGGTCAGGAGGTATGGGAGGTTTTTGCCCAGAAGCTTCCGGCTACCATAGTAGTAAACCTTTATTCAATAATCCTGTCCATACCCATAGGCATAGGGCTCGGGATCTTTGCGGCTGTAAGGAAAAATACCTGGATCGACTATCTTATCTCCACCCTTACCATAATGGTGATCTCGGTTCCGGGCTTTGTCTATGCTTTCGTGATACAGTACATTTTCTGCTATAAGCTGAAGCTCTTTCCCCTTGTAATGAAGACAGGCACGGACTGGTTTTCGCCTGAAATGCTGCGCAGCATGGCGCCGGCTGTGATAGCACTGTCCTTAGGAGTCATAGCCTCCTTCACAAGGACTACAAGAGCAGAGCTTTCAGAGGTGCTCACCGGTGATTTCATGCTTCTTGCAAGAGCGAAGGGGCTTTCAAAGACCCAGGCCACCATAAGGCATGCCTTAAGAAACTGCATGGTGGTAATAGTGCCGGGCATCTTTGGAGAGTTTCTCGGGATATTGAGCGGCTCCTTTGTCATAGAAAAGATATTTGCGATCCCCGGCGTAGGTTCTCTTACGCTGAATGCGATAAACGGACCTGACTACAATATATTCATGCTCTCCACGGCTTTTTATACTGCCGTAGGCCTCATGGGAGGGCTTGTTGTGGATCTGAGCTACGGCTTTCTGGATCCCCGCATAAGAATGGGAGAGAAAGGATAAAGATGGATATACCAAAGGAAAAACTTGTATTTGCGGAGCATAGGGACAGGATAAGCGATGAGGTGTTAAAGACTAAGCCGAGGAGCTATCTTGCCGATGCGATGCTCAGATTCACAAAAAACAGATCCTCGGTAGCGGCTGCCTGGATCCTGCTCTTCCTTGTGATCTTCGTTCTGGTGTCGCCTGTCATATCCCCCTATAAGATCACGGACAAGGACAATATCTATACAGGGTATCCTCCCTTTGTACCTGCTTTTGCGCATTCCGGCATACTTGACGGAGGAAGGGTATATGATTCCCAGAATGAGATATCCATGACCTTTTTCAGGGGCATAGCCGAGGAGACAGGCATGGATCCCTTCATCAGGGTGCTTGATGAAAACGAACAGAAGGGCAGATACCGCGGAAAGGATGTGGTCAGGCATACCACTGACATAAAGGTAAATGCCTATTATGCTCTGGGTATCGTCTACAGGGTGTTTTCTTTTGATGAGTTTGACAGGATACAGCAATGGCAGAAGGAGACGGGCATTCAGGTGATCTACCCCTATGTGCATCCCCGTGATATAGAGGATATAAGGAATAATCCGAATCTCTGGTACAAGGTGGATCCGAACGGAAGGGCTGTGCTGGATAAGGACGGAAGCTTCATTCCGGTCTATGCAACGGAAAAGGATGAAGAGGGGGCGCCCTATGATTCCATAAGGATCCCGTCGGATGACGGAAGCTATATATACAGTGTCAAAAAATCAGGCGCTGTGCAGTGCAGGGTCTGCTATTACAACTATTACCGTTACATCATGGGACATGAGCCCTTCTATATCATGGGAACCACCTCCATGGGCACCGATCTCTTCGGTGCCATAGGAGTGGGCGGAAGGTTTTCCCTTATGTTTGCAGTGCTGGTAGCTGCCATCAATCTTTTCATAGGAACTGTTTACGGCTCCGTGCAGGGGTATTACGGCGGGGCAGTTGATCTGATACTGGACAGGATACTTGAGATACTTTCAGGAGTGCCCTTTATCGTAGTTGCGACCCTTTTTCAGATGCATCTGGCAGCGAAGGTGGGAGTTGTGGGCTCCTTCCTCTTTGCTTTCGTGCTGACGGGCTGGGTCACCATAGCTTCACTGACAAGGACACAGTTTTACAGATTCAGGGGGATGGAGTTTGTGATGGCATCCCAGACCCTGGGAGCCTCTGACGCAAGGCTCATGTACAGGCACATCCTGCCCAATGCGGCAGGGACCATAATCACGAGCTGCGCCCTTTTGATACCCGGGATAATCAGCTCCGAAACGGCACTTTCATATCTTGGTATCGTGGATCTTTCTTCTTTTTCCGGGACTACCCTCGGAACCCTTTTGTCACAGGGCAGCGCTCTTGTCATGACGTCGCCGCACACCATACTCTGGCCCAGCATCTTCATAGGGCTTCTCATGATAAGCTTCAACCTTTTGGGCAACGGTTTAAGAGATGCATTTAATCCTGCTACGAAGGGAGTGAATTAAGCTTATGAGAGAAGCAAAGATCAGTGTAAGGAATCTGAAGGTCAGCTTTCAGACTGATGACGGAAGAGTGCAGGCTGTAAGAGGGGTGGATTTTGAAGTAAAAAGAGGGGAGACCCTTGCGATAGTAGGAGAGTCGGGATCAGGCAAATCCGTGACCTCAAAGACAATAATGGGGATACTGCCTCCGAACGCGGTGGTAGAGTCGGGGGAGATACTCTATGACGGGAGGGATCTTCTCCTGACCGATGAAAATGAATACCAGAAGATAAGGGGAGACCGGATATCAATGATCTTTCAGGATCCCATGTCGAGCTTAAATCCCATAATGCGCATAGGTGAGCAGCTTACGGAAGCCATGCTTCTTAAGACAAAGGCCAGAAGGAGAGAGTGCCGGGGAAGACTTGATAAGTATCTTAAGGAGCTTCAGGAATCCATGGGAAAGGCTTTTGCGGAAGAGGGCTTATCTTCAGGGGATCCGGAGAAGCTTTGCGATGATTTCCGGCAGTTTGCAATAAAGAGAAAGCAGGAGAAGAAGGCAGGAATAGTGAAGAAATCCCTGGTCTGGCAGGAAGCGGGCGAGGAGCTTCTGGCATTCATCGACGGAGCAGAGGCCGGGCTCAAAAGAAGTGCCGGACTTCAGGCTGAAAGGATCTGTGAGAGCAGGGAAGCGGTCAAAAGGAGCCGTGAGGTTTTCTTAAAGGAAAAGCCCATAAGGGCAGAGTGGGAAAGAGAAGGGAAGGCTCTTGGTGAGAGGGCACTTAAGCTCCTTGATCCTCTTGCGATAAAGGGAGATACGGTGATAACGCCCTTTCCTGCCGGCCTGATGAAGCAGATCAGAGCCTATTTCAGCTCGGAAAAGAAGAACAGGGAGCAGGAAAGGCATTATAAGAAGGAGAAGAGCAGGTATGACAGGAAAAAAGCCTCGGGAAAGAACCCGGGCTATGAGATACCCCGTTTCATTCCCATAGATCAGGAGCAGATAAGGCAGAACATACTTGGACTCATAGATAACCTCCTTAAACATCTCGACGAGCTTGTAAAAACTGCAGACACAAGGGATTATAATCTGGAGGCCATGCAGACAGCGGGGGCTCTGACGGAGCTTGCGGAGGGAGAAGTGGAGAGCCTTACAAGAGCTGAAGCAAAGAAGAAGGCCATAGAGCTTATGGAGGAGGTCGGCATACCGAAGCCAGAGGAAAGATTCAGCCAGTATCCCTTTGAGTTTTCGGGCGGCATGAGACAGAGGATAGTGATAGCGATAGCTCTTGCGGCAGATCCGGAGATCCTTATCTGTGATGAGCCTACCACTGCTCTGGATGTGACCATACAGTCCCAGATACTTGAGCTGATCAACAGGATAAAGAAGGAGAGGAAGCTTTCCGTTATCTTTATCACCCATGACCTTGGTGTAGTCGCCAATATGGCTGACAGGGTGGCTGTCATGTATGCCGGCAAGGTGGTGGAATACGGGGAGGCTGAGGAGATCTTCTATCATCCGGCTCATCCATATACCTGGGCACTGCTTTCCTCCATGCCTGATATGGATACGAAGGACAGGCTGGAGGCCATACCGGGCACCACACCCAATATGCTGTATCCTCCGAAGGGTGATGCCTTCGCGGGAAGGAATAAATATGCGCTTGAGATAGATTTTGAGGAGATGCCGCCCATGTTCAGGATAACTGATACACATTACGCGGCCACCTGGCTTCTGCATCCGGATGCGCCGAAGGTGGAGATGCCGGAAGTGATAAGGGACAGAATTGCAAGATACCGTTCTTTGGACATTTAGGCTTCCCGTCGGGAGAGTACGGGACAGCATCTGGACCGGAAGATTTTTTTGCCGCGGGTAAAGGCAGCTTATGGATGAGAGAGGATAAAAAAAGATATGCCGGTACATAAAATTGAAAATGATACCGAGGAGGCTCTCCTTCGGGTAGAGCATCTCAGCCAGTATTTCAAAAAGGGAAGATCCCTGAATAAGGCGGTTTCCGATGTAAGCTTCTCCATAAAAAAGGGAGAGGTCTTCGGTCTCGTGGGCGAGTCGGGCTGCGGCAAGACCACAACCGGGCGTGCCATAATAGGGCTTTATCAGCCTACCTCCGGTGAGATCTGGTACGGCGGGGAAAGGATAGACGGACTCGGGAAGCGCGGCAGGAAAAAGCTCGCTTCAAAGATACAGATGATATATCAGGATCCCATGTCAAGTCTTGACCCAAGGATGACGGTTTATGACATCATTGCAGAGGGACTTTTGATACGCGGGGAAAGAGACAGGAAATATCTGGACGATAAGGTCTATGGGATCCTGGATCTGGTGGGGCTTACAAAGGAGCATGCAGCCAGATATCCTCATGAGTTTTCCGGGGGGCAGAGGCAGAGGATAGGCATAGCCAGGGCCGTTGTCATGGAGCCGGAGCTTATCATTGCGGACGAGCCCGTATCGGCGCTTGATGTTTCTGTACAGGCGCAGGTGATAAATCTTTTAAATGATCTGAGACAGAGACTTGGCCTTACGATACTTTTCGTAGCCCATGATCTTTCGGTAGTCAAGTATTTTTCAGACCGCATCGGGGTGATGTATTTCGGCAGGCTGGTGGAGCTTGCTGCCTCGGAGGAGCTTTTTAAGCATCCGCTGCATCCCTATACGAGGTCGCTCCTGTCAGCCATCCCGCTGCCGGATCCTGTTTTTGAAAAAAAGAGACAGAGGCAGGTTTACAGACCGGGAGAGGACGGTGATCCTGATCATCTTGGAGAGGATACCGAGCTTTTGGAGGTGAGGAGCGGGCATTTCGTGAGATGCACGGAAAAGGTAAGGGAGAGCCTGAACGGGGAGCTCAATGAAAGCCTTTGATATCCTGAGAGCCTTTATTTACGGGCTTTTTCTTGCAGTTATCGTTTTCCTTATCCAAAAA
This sequence comes from uncultured Lachnospiraceae bacterium, assembly GCA_902782655.1. Taxonomy (GTDB): domain Bacteria; phylum Bacillota; class Clostridia; order Lachnospirales; family Lachnospiraceae; genus NK4A144. Next base: position 3,839 of record CACZNY010000011.1, on the reverse strand, counting down.
GACCGGGGCTTCGGACTGCTTCATTGCCTGAGTGATGCCTGCTTTGTACCGGGGGTGCTGCTTGGCGGTTCCGGCGGTCTTTTATTCGTATCCTCCCGTGGTGTATTTGATATGATGTTCTACAGCGTTCACAGCCTCTTTACCGTGACCTTCAGGAGGGAGCGCAGGGAGAGCTATATTGAATATGCAGCCGGAAGGCGGGAGAGAAGAAGGGATTTCAGACCGTTGCTCATCACAGGAGCGGTCTTTATTATATTGTCGGTTATTTTTTTAGGGATCAATCAGGTCGATCAGGGCACGGTTCTCTGATCGATCAAGCGAAAGGAAGGGAATCATGAAAAGAAAGAGATTAGCTGCCTGTATTGTCATTGCGTCTTTATTTGCTGCGGAAGGAGTTTTCGATGCAGGCGGCCTTGTGTATGCGACGGAAACCGGCTTTCTTAAGAGTGCTTCGGGAAATGCCGCTGAGGATGCAGCGCTTTCTGAAGAAGCTTCATCCATGGAGGATATGGCCTTCGATGGGGTCTTATACGAAGCTGCAGCACCTGAAGAAGAGGAGCTTATATCCAATGAGGCTCTTTCAGGCGTATCCACAGCCTCCGGCGTGACAGAGGAAATGTGCAAAGCCTCTTATTGGAATGACAGGAACAGGGCTTCGGGCATAGGCATAAATGAAAGGCTCATCACTAAAGAGGAGACAGCGCGTCTTAATGAGGAGATGCTTAAGGAGCCGAAAACCTTTATGCATGATTTAGTGAACATGGATGAATCCTATGATGCAGATAAACTCCGGGAGAGCCTGGTAACAGGTACCGTTCCGCAAAAGAAGACACTCTTTGTGGATCAGGAGGAAATGAACCCGGAGGATTACTATAAGGGCATAGCCGATGCGATAGCGGCCACGGCCTACACCGGAAGCGGGAAGAATCAGTACGCAGTGGCGGTAAAAAGGACTACAATAAGGACTATCCCCGTTGACTCCTACATCGGGTATTCAGCAGGAGATACGGATGATGAAAAGACCAACTCAGCTCTTCTTGTAAATGAGCCCTTTCTTATCAGACAGAAGGCTACAGTTTCGGGAAAGGACTATTACTGGGGTTATTCCGATAACTGCACGGGCTGGGTGGATGCCCTGGATCTTGCCGTCTGCAGGGATAAGGAAGAGTGGCTTGATGCCTGGAGGACAGATGTCTCAGGTGATGATTTCATAGTAGTCACTGCCAATCAGATAAGGCTTGAGCCTTCACTTTCAAGGCCTGAGCTTTCAGAGATCAAGCTGACCTTCGCGACCATCCTGAAGACCGTATCCGACAATGATATCCCGGCAAGTATCGCAGAGAGAGCACCCTGGAATAATTACGTCGTATATCTTCCCCTGAGGGATGAAAACGGCAGGTATAAAAAGGGCGTGGCTCTTATCTCACAGCATTACGAGGTGAGCACGGGCTTCCTTGAGATGACACAGGCTGAGCTTTTGCGCGTGGCCTTCAATAACCTGGGAGACCGCTACGGCTGGGGCGGAATGCTTGATTCCATGGACTGCTCTTATTATACAAGGAATGTGTACCGCTGCTTTGGGCTTAATCTTCCGAGGAATACCACCTGGCAGCCTGCCATGCCCGGAAGAAAAATAGATCTTTCGGATCCGGCTCTCACAGAGGAAGCAAAGCTTTCCATGATACGCAGGATGCCTGCGGGAACGCTTCTGTATTTTTCAGGACATACAATGATATATATCGGTTCTGATAATAAAAGCGGTCAGGAGACCGGATATGTAATATCTGATACGGGAAGCCTTGCCGACAGTCCGGAGGGATCAGCTGTCCGCACCATGTATTCCGTTGTCCTCAATCCTCTTACGGTCAAAAGAAGGAACGGAAATACCTGGCTTAAGGAGCTGACATCGGCTGTGCTTCCGATATCAGAGAGCCGGATGGAGTTTGTGTCAAAAAATGTAAAGGGGGAGGGCGGACTGGAACCCGTAAGCGGCAACAGGGTGGAGGCCGCTGAGGGGCAGACCTATGCATCCTCTGAGGATACGCTGCCGCTTGAGACCTTCCTGCAGAATACGGGAAATATGTATATAAGCTTCTGCAATGCAGATGACCCGGATGTCGATAAGCTTACAGCCACTGTGGTAAAGGGCAGCAGGGTCACAACCAAGGCTGTTGTCAGTGCAGTACGCCTTGATAAAAAGGCGGCTTCGTACAGGATCAATAAAACAAACGGACTGGCCACGGTTACTTTAAATAAATCCTGTACCGTTTCATTTGACATGGCTGACGGGAAGAGCTATGACGTATGCTTTACCGTGGAAACCCCCAAGGCTCAGAATGCGGCTGTGAAGGAGCTGCTTAAGGAGGCTTCGTCGGATACAATTGCCCTGAATGTAAAGCAGCTTTTCGGCACCCGGATAGACGGCGGCACTCTGGCTATAGTATCCCAGAAGGGGAATACTGCCTTTGTGGAGGAGAATGTGCTCATCCTTAAGCCGAAGGAAAAGAATACCATAAAGCTTAGCTATAAATACCTTAATAAGAAATACACCATGACCATAACGGTGAAGTAGAGTCAATTCAATCGGGAGAGGGTTATGTGACTGACCCCGTTTTTTGAGACGGGCGCTTCGTATATGTATATATGAGGTTTGATTCTTTGATAAAAAGAGTCTATACTTCACAGGAATTTAAGGAAAAGGAAGTCCCGCAATAAATCAGGGATGATAAAAGGAGGAGAGAAAATGGAGAAAAAGAAAGAACGGATTAAAAGATTGCTCACAGGTCTTGTGACAATGGCACTCATTCTGACGGCACTGCCGATGAGCGCGTTTGCCAGCCCTGACTTGGAGCCCGCCGGGGTAGTTGAAGAGGCTCAGGAAGAGACTTATGAAGGCGGCATCGAGAATGAGGCCTGTCTTGAAGCGGATGAAGTCGCAGACGATAACCTGAATGATGCGGCTTTTACCATATCATTCAATTATGCGGCAGACGAGTTTACAGTGGAAGCGGGCGAAGGATATGCAGCGATATCTGACAATAAAGTTACGGTTTCCGCTAATGAAAACTATGGGTTCAGTGTTTCGACAAATAAGCTTGGCATAACGATCAAGAGCGTCAGTGCGAACGGCAGCCCTCTGACTATATCGGAGAATGGTCTTTATTATACCGGCGAGGTAACAGGTGATCTGAACGTAAGCATTGAGAGCGAGCCGCTTGTACCCCCGGTATCAGAATGTAATGTTACGATCGATGCAACCGGAGTGGTATCTTTCACATATACCATCAGTTCAAATGGTACAGAATCAAGTGAAGTAAAGACATGGAATGCGAATGAGGATAAAGTACTTACTGTAAGTAAAAATGATGCCATATGCATAAAAGAGGTGACTACTGCAGAAGGGTATGTCTCGGGAAATACTGCGGTTCGGGTTGATGGTGGTTTGGTTCCGGCTGGAGAGGGCAATAAGAACTGGGCTCCCATCACGATCACTGAGAGCCCTACTACAATAGTGATAATTGCAGCAGAAGAGGAAAAGCCTACTGTATCATCCTGCACGGTCGGAGTCGGCGGTGAAGGCTGGAAATCCTTCACATACACAACGACGAAGGACAGCATATCAAAGACCTGGACTGCAAGCGAGAACAAGGTAATATCTGTAAGCCGGAATGATTCTGTCTATATTTCCGATATCGTTGCGGAAGAAGGATATACCTCTGATAATACGGCAGTAAAAGCTAATAATAAGGATGTAGAAAAAGGCAGTGACGGCGTATATTCCGTAAAGATTGAAGAAAACACTGTAATAACAATTACAAATACAAAGAAGGAGCAGCCCG
>CACZNY010000010.1 GCA_902782655.1 uncultured Lachnospiraceae bacterium | reverse complement strand
TTTTCGGTATAATGAAGTCTGCCGGATGGGGGCGGATTGACATCATACATTATCCGTTCGTATAAATGTACAAATAAAGCAGGTGAAAAATTATCGCCTGCCATTACAGAGAGGAGAGATTTTTTTATGAAAAGAAGGATTATCGCATTATTAAGCGCAGGTGTCCTGGTCATCGGTACCGTCGCAGGATGCGGCAGTACGGCAAAGCCGGAGAATGCGGCTTCGGAAAGTGCGGAGGCTGCGGCAGAGGCTGAAGCGCCGGCCGATGCGGGAAGCGCCGCGGATGAGGCTTCAGGAACAGGAGAGGAAGCACAGGTAGGAATGGCTAATCCCTGGGTGAATATCACGGCAGAGGAGGCGCATGAGATCATTCCCAGGCTCTTCATCCCGCCTGCGGGAGCAGAGCAGGTGGAATGGCTTAAATGCGAGGAGCTTGCTGATGCCGATAAGGGCATAGGCCCCATGGTACAGCTAAGCTTCATGCTTGACGGGCTCAGCTTCACCGCAAGGGCTCAGACGGGAGTAGAGGAAAAAACCGATATCGGCGGGAATTTCGTGGAATGGACGGTGGGACCCGAGGACGAAACGCTTTCCAACTGGGGCGGCGGCAGCATGCAGGCTCAGACCTACCGCTGCATCAATGATAACGGATATCTGGATCAGATAAACTGGTATGATGTGGAGATCGGCATCCAGTATTCACTTTCAACCGCTGACAAGGATCTTGACGGATTCGATATCCTTGCGATAGCAGAGAGCATGGCTCCTCCCGAGGAGGAGGAATTCATGCCGGGCTCCTTTGTGGAGGAAGCAGCAGGCAAGGAAACCTTTGACAGCTACGATGAGCTTATCTCCTTCCTCAAGAAGGACAACGGCTATACTTACTTTGAACTCGAAGGATATAACGGAAAGCTCCTTGCAGTGACAGAGGGCACCTTTGATGATGCCGAGGGGCACAGGGCAGCGATGGAGGCGACCTTCTACGGGGATGTGGGCGGAAAGATCCGCTTCATAGGAAATGCCTTCAGTGAAGGCACGGCCTATCCCATACGCTGCGACGGAAAGGTGATCTACAGTGCGGGTCATCATGAGTTCAATTCGGAATTCATGAATCCGACAGGTGACGCCCTTATCGTCAAGGATTATATCCATGAGGACTACAGCGAGAGCGGAGAGGCTTCATATACAGGCTTCCAGAGGAAGGATAACGCCTCGGAGGGCGATGACATCAGTAAGGATCCTGCTGAGGCGGAAAAGCTTTTCGAATCTCTATTTGACGAGATGGAAAGCAAGCCTGTTATGGATTTCACGGTGGTTGAATAAGGGGAACGGGTATACGGAACCAAAAGACGGCAGAGCGGAAAAGCTCTGCCGTTCCTTAAATCTCTCTATTTGGAAAAAAGTGATATAAGGACATCTGCTATGTGGCTGCAGTGATTGGATACCCTTTCGCAGAGAGTTATGATGTCATTGAAGATAACCCCGTGCTGTATGGTGCATTCGGCACGCTGAAGACGTTCGATATGGTTATTCTTCATACTGTCGCACAGAGCATGTACCTGTTCATCGAGCACATTGACATTACCTGCTTCGAGGCTGTCGGCTTCAGTGAAAGCGTCTAAGGCTGCGGTGGCTTCCTTTCTGATAAGATTGAAAAGCTCGCTCAGTTCACTTCTGGCTTCCCGGGAAAAGACCACCTCATCATCGGTTATCTCCTTTGCCCTCTCAGCGAGATTGAGGGCGTGATCCGATATCCTTTCTATATCCGACAGGGTATGAAGGGCGAGGGAGGCATAGTTATTCTGAAGCTGGGAAAGCTCATGCTTTGTAACCCTGACAAGGTAGTTGCCTATGGCATCCTCATAGCTGTCCACGGCGTTTTCGGCCTTCAGGACCTTGCCCATCAGGGCCTCGTCATATCTGTCAAACAGGGAAAGAGCCCTGCTCAGGGACTTGATGGATATCCTGGCCATTTCGTCGACCATATGGCGGCTGTGATCTATTGCGAGGGCAGGATAGGGGATGAAGCGCTCCTCCATGCGTACCTCGGGAATATTATCGGTGTCCTTATCTACGACTATCATGCAGACCAGAGCCTCTATGATATCCGTAAAGGGCATAAGGAATAAGACTATGAGAAGCCTCATTATCGTATTGACTATGGCTATGGAGAAGGGAGTCATTATCGTATCGGTAAACTTAAAGCCTATCATCGAGTCTGCTATGTAGTATATTGAGGAAAAGAACATGACTCCAAGAGAGGTGGCTATGGGATATACCATGGCAGTCCGCTTGCCGGATATGGTCGCCCCGAAGGAGGAAAGCATTACCGGTGCTGCCGCGCCTACCACTATTCCCAGCAGAAGGGGGAGGGTGCTTTCAAATGACATCGCCCCCGTGACCGAGAGAGCCTGCACGATACCTACGGCCGCCGAGGCGGACTGCAGAAGCGCCGTAAAAGCCGCTCCGATCAGTATTCCCAGGAAGGGATTGGACAGGGTGGAGAGCAGATGTATGAAGTGAGGGGAGCTTCCGAGACCTCCCACGGCCTCACTCATCATCTTCATGCCGATCATCAGTACCGAAAAACCAAGAAAGATGTCTCCGGTATTTTTGACGTTAGGCGTTTTTCCTGCGGTACGGAGCAGAGTGCCGGCTATTGCCACGACTCCCGTTAAGGTGGAGGTCGAAAGCAGGGCCTTGAGATCGCCTGCGCCTTCGATATAGCTGAGACAGAGGATCCAGCCCGTGATACTGGTGCCGAGCAGAGCTCCGATGATGACATTGATACCCTGTGCCAGCTTCATCATACCGGAGTTGACGAAGCCTACCACCATGACGGCAGTGGCACTGGAGGATTGTATGACTGCGGTGACGCCTGTGCCGAGCAGGACCCCCTTGAGGCGGGTATTGGACAGGCGGTAAAGTATGGGCTCAAGCTTATTGCCGGATACCTTTTTAAGGCCGTCCCCCATCAGCGACATACCGAAGAGGAAAAGCGAGATACCGCATAAAAGTTGTATGATCTCAGATAAACTCATAACTAAAATTTATATCATAGGATCTGAAACACATCAAGTGTTTCAGATCCGTATTTGGAAATAGCCATCACACGGGCTGTTTGGTAATATATTAAGATTCAGACGCCAAAAGTACTGAATCACTGTTTTGATACAACGACGCCCAAAGTCAAATGGCTTTTTGGACAAGTTCAAACGCCATTTAGACTTTTGGCGTTTGTATCATATCATTTATCATAATACCATTTATCAGCAGGGTCAATCAGCGGATGGTTCCTGCGGAAAACGCGTTAGTATTCAGTGCTAAGCCACGCCTGCCGCGCTGCTGCGGTCCAATACATCCGGCTTGCCCCGTCGAGCCAAAAACATATACAACAAGAAGCCACGTTTTTTTAAGGGAAACAATGCATTGTTAAGCAGTCCTGTTTATTCAGGTTCTTCTGCGGTCGAGATTCTTTGACATCCTCATCCCAAGCACCTGGAAAAACTGCACGAGCAGCACGAGGATAATGACGCAGGGCCAGAGGATATTGGGCTGCCATCTGTTGTAGCCGTACCTTATGGCTATGCTTCCGAGACCTCCGCCGCCGACTGCTCCCGCCATGGCGGAATAGCCGAGAATGGTACCGAAGGCAATGGTCACGCCCACCAGAAGTGATGTCCTTGCTTCTGCCAGAAGCACATTCCAGATGATCTTGAAGGTTCCGGCTCCCATGGACTGGGCTGCCTCTATGACCCCGTGATCCACCTCCTTAAGGGAGGACTCCACCATACGGCCTATGAAGGGAGCCGCCGCTATCACCAGAGGCACTATGGTTGCCCCGGTGCCGTAGCTCTTACCCACTATCGCTCTTGTGAGAGGGATAAGCACCACCAGCAGTATGATGAAGGGCACACTCCTGAGGATATTCGTTATTATGTCCAATACCTTGTACAGCATGGGATGAGGCTTGATACCGTCGGTATCAGTCACCGCCAGCAGCACGCCTAAGGGCAGTCCCAGTATATATCCGAAAAAAGTGGATACGCCCACTATGACGATCGTCTCCCAGAGCCCCTGCAGTATCATCATAAGTTCTTCTTCAGTCCACATAGCTTACCTCCTCAGCACCGAGATTCTTTTCCCTGAAATACTCCACCATCTTGTCCGCGATCTCCGGATTATCCGGCAGCTGCAGTATCATCTCTCCCTTGGCGGCACCGTTTATGGTCTGGGTATTTGCATAAAGTATATTCACGGGGGTGCGAAGCTCCAGGGTGATATTTCCTATTATCGGCTCGAATGCGCTCCCTCCGTCAAAGACCACCCTTATCTGTCTGCTGGAATTCATATGCATAATGTGGGCGCTCTCGGAAAATACAAGCTTCTTTGCCTCCTCCGTCTTAGGTGAACGGAAAAGCTCCTCCACGGTGCCCTCCTCCACCTTGCTGCCGTGATCCAGGACAGCCACCTTATTGCAGATCTCCTGTATCACGCTCATCTCATGAGTGATGATAACGACGGTAATGCCCATATCCTTATTGATCTGCTTGATAAGCTCCAGTATGGATTTCGTGGTCTGGGGATCAAGCGCCGAGGTCGCCTCATCGCAAAGAAGGATATCAGGCTCCGAGGCAAGCACCCTCGCTATAGCCACCCTCTGCTTCTGGCCGCCGGAAAGCTGCGCCGGATAGGCACCGGCCTTTTCGGTAAGGCCTACTATATCCAGATACCTTCTGGCCTTCTCCCTTGCGCTGCGTTTTCTCTCCCCCGCTATCTCAAGAGGGAAAGCCACGTTATCCAGCACATTCCTCTGCATGAGCAGATTGAAGTGCTGGAAGATCATGCCGATCTTGCGGCGTTCCACGGAAAGCTCCTTATTCGAAAGAGCCATCAGATCCTTTCCTCCCACGTAGACCCTTCCCCCGGTAGGTACCTCAAGAAGGTTAAGGCATCTGACGAGCGTGGATTTCCCGGCTCCGGAAAGCCCTATGATACCGAATATGTCTCCCTTTTCGATCTCAAGGTCGATATTTCTTACCGCCTCGACCTCACCGCTGCCCGATCCGAAAGTCTTGCTGACGTTTTCGAGCTTTATCATTACTTCGCCCATATCTTCATCCTCGATTCATTTCATTAAGCTTCGATGATATCACCTTTGGATTATAAAGGAAAGCCCGCAGTGCAGGTACACCGCGGGCTGATGATACATCCCTTAAATAACTTCTTATCCCTTAAAAGGAACCACAGCTCCGTCATAGGTATCGTTGATATACTTGACGATGGCATCGGACTTAAGGACATCCACAAGCGCCTTTATCTTTTCATCGTTCTCATGTCCCTCCTTGACGGCTATGACATTCACGTATGTAGCCGCAGCCTCGGAATCCTGCGACTCGAAGGCAAGCGAATCCTTTCCTACGGAAAGTCCGGCCTCCAGCGCATAGTTTCCGTTTAAGACCACGAAGGCCGCATCGGGTATGGCATCCTTGACACTCTCAGCCGCAAGCTCCACTATCGTTATCTGCTTATTGTATGACTCGACATCATTCACGGTCGCAGTGAGCCCTGCTCCGTCCTTAAGCTTCAGCACACCGTTTGCCTCCAGCAGAAGAAGCGCTCTCGCCTCATTTGTCGTATCATTGGGGACAGCTATCTCATCCCCGTCCGCCAGCTGCGAAAGGTCTGACTTCGTGCCGGGGTATATGCCGAAGGGCTCATAATGTATGCCGCCCGCGTTCACAAGGTGTGTGCCCTGCTCCTCATTGAACTCATTGAGATAGGGGATGTGCTGGAAGTAGTTTGCGTCAAACTCCTCACTCTCCACTACGTTATTGGGCTGTACATAGTCATCAAAGATCGTCACATCAAGGGTATAGCCCTTTTCCTCAAGGAGCGGCTTTGCCTGCTCAAGTATCTCCGCATGAGGGGTCGCGCTGGCTGCCACCTTTATGGTCTTGTCGTCAGATCCCGCGCCGCTCTTTTTGCCGCATCCTGCAAGGAGCGATAATGCCAGTACACCGGTCATGAGAATTGCAATTGTCTTTTTCATAATATCCTCCTCTCGCCCTATCTCCTACTATGTTTATAGGATTAGTAGGTCTCATGTGTTTTCAATGTAATATATAACCTGCCGCGTAAATTGTCAAGCCGGAAATTAATTCTTATTTTGCTGCAATTAAGCGCATCGCAAATGCGCCGGATCGCAGCCTTATTTCCCACCTTTGAAAAAGCTGTCCAGCTTTTCCAGAAGCTTCGCCTTATCTATGGTCTTTAACAGATAGTCCGCAGGCTTGAGACCTACTACCGACATCACGCTTCCCCTGTCGCCGTGGCCTGTAAGGAACATCACGGGGATATGTCCCGTATCCGTATCGTTTTTAAGCATCTGCAGCACCTGGGGGCCGTTCGCCACCGGCATCTCATAATCAAGGAGTACGAGATCCGCCTTATTCCTTGCGAGATAGCTTATGGCCTGCACTCCGCTTGAAGCCATTCCCACATGGTAGCTTCCCTTAAGCCACTCATAAACCGTCCTCATATAGGTGATATCATCATCGACGATGAGTACCGTCTTCTTGCGGTTTTCACCGGTATTTTCCTCCATGTACTTTCTGATGCACTTTATAAGGTCATCCATGACGAGGGGTCTTTTAAACCATTCAAGGATGAGGATTTCCGGGATCGTCTTTAATACCGCATTCTTCTCTGCCGTATCTCCTATAAGAATGATCCTGCGGTCCAGATCACTGGCCATATCCTTAAGATACACCAGACTATCCGTATAATCCTCCATATTCTCGCTGAGGAAAAGGATCACCAGCTCAGTCTGCTCACGATACTTCTCCAGCTCCTTTATCCCATAGTGCACCATGACCGCCTCCTGTCCGCCTGATCTGATCTTTGAAGCCAGGCTGTTAGCCAGAAAGCTCTCCGATGCGCTTACTATCAATATGCTTCCGATGTTCTCGTACTGATTATCCATCACACCCTCCGATTAATAGCTCTATTATGTCGTCCCGTACTGAGTAAGGTCATTTATCCAGACACCCTTCTTTACCATCACAAAGCCAATACTGCATTTGATCAGCTCAAAAAGCTGTACACAGGCAAAAACTGTCAGTATCGAAAGGCTGGTGAACCTTATAAACAGCATCAGCACCGGTATTGATACCACCCATATGAAAAGGGAATCAAATACAAAGGTAAGCCAGGTGCTCCCACCCGATCTCAGGGTAAAATAGGTGGAGTTTTCAAAGCCGTAAAGCGGCATGCACACGGCACTTATCCTGATAAGTCCTGATGCGATCCCCATTATCGTGTCCGAGGTATTGTATATCCTCGGGAAGGCTCCCGAGACCGCAAAGAGCAGGGCACCCGAAACGATACATACGGCAATATTGAAGGCGGAAAGCTGGAATGCCTCCTCCATAAGGCCGTCCCTGTCCTTCACCTTCTTTCCAAGCTCCTGCCCAAGCAGTATGGCTATGGCATCCCCCATGGCAATAAGCCCTATATTAAATACATTGTTCACCGTAGTAGAAATATTCATGGCCGCCACTACGTCAAGCCCCATCAGTGAATACTGCTGGTTAAGCACAGTCTGTCCCGCGGACCACAGGAACTCATTAAGCAGGATGGGGGAGCTTTTGAAGGCAATCTTCCTCATAAGCTCTCCGGGTATATAGAGGCTTCTGTATAGTCCCGCGGCGAAAGGCTTCCTTGCAGTATGGGTATGTGTCCATATCACTACTATCCCCGCTTCCACGTACCTTGATATGACTGTAGCAAGCCCTGCACCCACGACCCCCAGTGCCGGAGCGCCGAGCTTTCCGTATATCAGTATGTAGTTTCCGAGAAGGTTCACGAATACTGCCGCTATCCCGGCTTTCATGGGAAGTATGGTCTCCTCCGTCTCCCTCAGAGTCCCTGCATAGGACATCCCCACAGCCAGAGGAAGCATCTCAAAAATACAGACAGACATATAGCTTTTTGCCGAAGCAAGAGTATTGGCTGTATTCCCGGTGCCGCTGTCTCCCTGAAGCCAGAGCCCGATAAGCTCCTCCCCGAAGAAGACAAAAACGCAGATGCCT
>CACZNY010000009.1 GCA_902782655.1 uncultured Lachnospiraceae bacterium | reverse complement strand
TGATCATTATCCCATATATCAGCCCTTGACACAGGGGTAAAAGAGGAAGAAAATATTGAAGTTATTGTAAACGGAAATCAAAGGATCGGAGACGGTTTAACATATGATAGAATCACTTAAAAGAAACTGGAAGGGCATGGTGCTGATGCTTATATCGGCACTGACGCTTGCCATAGGCTCCTTCCTTTGGAAAATGGCGGATCTCAGTGATATAGGCACGGCGCTTGGAAGCATAGAGGGGATCTTCGGGATATTCATAAAGATACTGCCGGGCTTCATAGTCTACGTGATAGGCGCTGCGGTAATGACCATAGCCTTAGGCTACGGAGAGCTGTCAGTGCTCCAGCCCATGAACTGCATGAGCTATGTCTTCGCCCTCATCATATCCTCGCTCTTTCTCACAGAACCCATAACTCCCATGTCCATAGCAGGCATAGTGGTCATCATAGCGGGCGTTATCACGATAGGAGGTGCCAGTAAATGAATCCCAGCACCTTACTGATGATAGCGGGTATCCTCCTTGTGGAGACCCTTGTCGCGTCCTTTGCAAGCTTCTTCCTTAAGAAATCCTCGGGAGGGGAAAGCAAGCTTGATATAATAAAATCCCCCTTCTTTTATCTGGGTGGAGTGCTCTATGTAGTTTCCTCCTGTCTCAGCATAGTGCTGCTGCAGTTTCTGCCCTATGCGGTGGTCCTGCCCTTAGGCTCGCTTACCTATGTCTGGACCATGCTCATTTCCAGATGGCTCTTAAAGGAGAATATAACCGGCAGGAAGCTTGCCGGGGTGGCTCTCATCATCTGCGGCGTCGTGCTCCTTGCAGCGGGACAGATATAAGCCTTGGCGGGAGCGCTGCCGGAAGGCTTTAAGGAAAGGATAAAAAAGGATCTGGGGAAGGAGGCGGACTCCTTCCTCGGATCCTTCTTTGATGTACCCAAAAGAGGGTTAAGGATAAATACATTAAAGGCCGGAGCCAGGGCAGAGGAGGAGATCACCCGCGGGCTTAAGAAGATACCCTGGGAAGAGCACGGTTATTATTATGAAGAAGACACCGGCTTTGCTCCGGGGCGAATGCCGCTGCACCGGGCAGGGGCTTATTACATACAGGAGCCGTCAGCCATGGCGCCGGCAGGCTTCCTTGATGTACGGCCTGGAATGTGCGTGCTCGATCTTTGCGCCGCGCCGGGAGGCAAGAGTACACAGACAGCAGCATACCTTGGAGGCAGTGGGCTTCTTGTCGCCAACGAACCGGTAAGGGACAGGGCGCGGATACTGTCACAGAATATAGAGCGGATGGGCATAAAAAATGCCCTCGTGATATCACATGACCCGAAAGAGCTTGTCCCGGCCTTTCCGGCCTCCTTTGACAGGATACTGGTGGATGCTCCCTGCTCCGGCGAGGGTATGATGAGACGGGACGAAACGGCCATAGAGCAGTGGTCGCCGGAAAATGTCGCAATGTGCGCAAAAAGGCAGGAGGGCATCCTTGATTCGGCTGCCGTCATGCTGAAGCCCGGAGGCAGACTTGTCTACTCTACCTGCACCTTCTCCTTCGATGAGGACGAGGAGCAGGTTAAGCACTTCCTTGAAAAGCATCCTGATTATCATCTGGCAGAAGCAAGGCCCTGCGCTGGCATGAGAGCGGAGCAGGGCATGATACGCATATGGCCGCAGGACGGATACGGTGAGGGACATTTCATGGCTGTGCTTGAAAGGGACGGGGAGCTTAAAAGCGCTTCCTGCGGCTACAGGGGAAGAATGGAAAAGCCGCTGAACAATAAGCAGATCCGGGAGGCAGCCCCCTTCAGAGAATTCGTATCAAATGTTATTAAAGATGGGGCCTTCAGGGAATATCTGCTTGACAGCTCGAAGCTTTTCATGTTCGGGAGCAGGCTCTGCGCCCTTCCTGAAGCTGGTCTTCCTGCCCTTACCGGTCTTAAGGTCATAAGGGCAGGGCTGGAGCTTGGTGAGATAAGAAAGGGGAGGTTCATACCCGCCCATTCGCTTGCTCTTGCCATAAGCCGGGAGAGCGCAATGAGAGTCCTGGAGCTTGATAATACCGGCGAAGAGGCAGAACGTTATCTTGCGGGAGGCACGCTCACAAAAGAAAGCGGGCGCTATTATGATGAAACCCCTGAAGGAAAAGCCTTTACAAATGAAAATGCCGGATGGGGTCTTGTGACCGTATCCGGCATTTCGATCGGCTGGTATAAGGCTTCAAACGATATCTTTAAGAACCATTATCCCAAAGGACTGAGAATATTCTAAGGGATGCTACAATCTCTTGCCTGCATTTCCGGCTGCTGCGTCATAAAATCTTGTCGTAGCCCGTCAAATCAGCGTTTCACTAAAGCATTCTTCGAAGCAAACGCAAGAATGAAAAGTCTTCCGGCAGTTGCTGTCGATCAATAGGGAGTGGAAAAGGGTTTATCGTTATTCGAGATCCTGTTCCGCTCATCTCCGAAAGCGGGAGTG
>CACZNY010000008.1 GCA_902782655.1 uncultured Lachnospiraceae bacterium | reverse complement strand
GATCGGCCTGCTGTACGGTCATATATCAGAGAGAGCCTGCCGTGTCGATTATCTTCTGGTGTCAAAGAAGCATAGAAAAACCGGGGCCGGCCGTGCACTGTTTAACACTTACGTGGAATGGTGCAGACAGAGTGGTATTTATAATGTTTATATTTGGCCCGCCGGAGATACACCTAAAAGAATATATGAAGAAGGCGGATACAGAGTAGTTGAAGTACGTAAAGCAGGGCGGGCGGTGTCAGGAGAACCGTATGGAGATGGATAAGCTATATATTACACACTACTATTATCCGGGAACGGATCCGTGGAAAAATATAATGGATCTTCCTGAGGATGAAGCTTTTCGTATGGCAGAGATACTTGCTAATGCACATCCGGATACTACGAGTTTCGGAAGGTTTGCCGACTTTGAGAACTATTATCCCGCACGAAAGAAAGCGGATGCGTTTGTGCGTGAGCAATTTGTAAAATTGGGCGGGAATCCGAGGCTTCAACATCCTTATTCGTTTACACTTATGGAGTGTGAATATCTGAGAGAATGGTTTAACAGCAGTGATAAGATCATTATTCCGCTGGAAGAAATTCCTGATGATCAGGTCAGCTTCACACTTGGAGACAGCTGTGCTCAGATGGTACATGGAAGCGAACCCGAAGTTCTTACAAAGAAAGATCTTCTTGAACGAATAGAAACATGTAATGGATCAACAGAAGTTTTTTTCAAAGAATCTTTAGGCAAGTATGCATATGTGGAAGCACAATTGTGGGACAGAATGGAGGAATAAATGGATATACAATATAAAGATATACATGATTTTTCGGAGAAGGATCTGGAAGAACTGTTTCTTTCAGTAGATTGGTCTTCGGGGCATTTTCCGGATAAACTTGTTGTAGCAATGAAGAATTTCAAAACCGTGTTTTCTGCGTGGGAGGGAGAGAAACTTGTAGGGATGATCTGCGTAATGGATGACGGGATAATGAATGCGTATGTTCATTACCTCCTTGTTGATCCGGCTTATCACGGCAATACGATCGGAAGAACCCTGGTTGATATGGTGAAAAAGCATTATAAGGATTATCTCCGAGTGGCAGTAATTGCCTATGATAATGAAGCACATTTTTATGAGAACTGCGGTTTTGAAAAGAGTAAAGATGCTTCGCCGATGTTTATAACATCACTATGGACATAAAAAGAATATATATTTTGACAGGAGTGAGATAAAATATGGCAGAGGAATTTCTGACATTGATGGCTGATCTGGATGAAGATACACAGAAGAGCATGTCCGCCTGGTATGATAAGCTGAAAGAAGCGGGTTTTTCCGGAGTTCAGACTCCGGGACTTCCTTTTCATATCAGTATGGCTACATTTCCGCTTAATCAGGAGGATGAAGCAGTTTCAATAATGCGGAGTGCTGCATCGAAGTTCACTGCGGTTCCTGTTCATATCAGTCATATCGGAATGTTTGCCGGTGGAAAAGTTCTTTTTGCCGGTCCGGAAAGAGATGAAGGACTCAATGCTCTGCATAACGCATGTAAATCAGACAGTCCCCAGCCTTATCCATGGACACCTCATGTGACAGTGATGATCGATGAGCAGGAAACAATTCACGAGGCATTACCGATATTGCTGCAATCCTTCACTCCGCTGATGGCAAGGATTACCGAACTTCATCTATGTGCATTCTGGCCCACAAGAGAGATTGCGACTGTAAAGCTGCAGGGATGAGTGGCTTCTGATGTTTAACCATTTTCTTTCTCCCTGAATAATAGTAATAATATGATTCCTATGATAAGCAGAATGACTCCTGCAATAGTACCTGTAAGAAATATTCCGGATCCGAGATTGGCAGCGAGGAAGATTATAGTAGGGCCGTCAGCGCCGCCTATTATAGAATGTGGCGGCGACCATTTGTTTATAAGTGATACGATAATGATGATCACACCGGCAATAATGGTAAGTATTGATATAAGTGTTACAGCTTTTTTCATTATAGGTCCTCAATCTGTTTCTTATCTCGGGTTATTATATCATATCTGAATCTATTATGTATCCACAAAATTTAGGCTTAGAGTGACGGCTTTTGGAATTCGTGCTTTATGAGAAGTTTCTTTTTTGATATAGTATTATAAAAAGTCGGATAATAACTTTATATAATGGGGATCTGTCGTTTATGAGGATGAATGGCAGGTTGCGGTCAGAGTGGAAGATGGGAAAATGATATAATAGTTTATGGT
>CACZNY010000007.1 GCA_902782655.1 uncultured Lachnospiraceae bacterium | reverse complement strand
TATTGACAGGACTTCATCTAATCCGGTGCCCGTGAACGGAGCGAAGTTCGTCATATCAAAGACGGATGTCAGCTGGAATAAGATCACCGGGGATGATAAATGGAGTGTTAATCTTGAGTCGGGCTGGACGCTTGAGTACGCGGTGAAGGCAAGAAAGTCAGGCGGTATCACACCCGGACACTATGTCATGGAAGAGCTGGAGGCACCTCAGGGATATCAGAGGAATACACAGGTGGCTCACTTCGTTGTAAATGATGACGGTACCGTGGTACAGGATAAGAAGCTTGACGACTGGGCTTCAGCTTACGGAGCAAATGACGGGAACATAGTATTCGAGGATCCCAGGCTCTTCGGCGGTTACTCGATAACCAAGGTGGCATCAAAGGAGAAGGACAGGCCGCTTAAGGGAGCAGAGTTCACGCTTTACTCAAAGACACCTCAGACTGCAAAGGAAAGGACGGTAGCAACCTATATAGGCGGTAATAACACCTACTATGAGTACGGCAGGTACACTACCGAGGCAGACGGTAAGATCTACACCGTTAATACCAAGGGCGAGAGGGTAGCAGGCATCTGTGATCTGCCATGGGACAGCTATTATCTCGTGGAGACCAAGGCGCCGGCCGGATATGCCATCAATGACAGGAATGTATATGAATTCACCGTGGATCAGACTCATAACCTGCCTGACAGCACTATCGCAGGCTCAAGGTATATGGAGGAGCATCTGATAGATAATGACAGGCAGACGACCACCAGCAGCTCCACGACGACAAGCACTACAACCAGTACGACGACAAGCACTACAACAAGCACAACAACAAGTACAACGACGAGTACGACAACAAGTACATCAACCAGTACGACAACAAGTACATCAACAAGAACCTCTACCAGCACTACTACCACCACGAGCTCAGGTACGGGCGGAACAACCTCTGCGTCCACCACGAGCTCCAGTGACAGGTATCTTTCCGGAGTGCTCGGAGAGAGAAACAGCGGCTTCGTGTCAGATGTGCTCGGTGTCAAAAAGGCACCTGACGCAGGAGTGCTGGGTGAGAGGATGTCGCCCGTGACGGGTGATGACCTGACCCTTAACTTCTGGATCATGGTTCTCTGCGCTGCAGGTCTTGTGGCAATGAGCTTCGTTTACTCGGATGATGAAGAAGAGGAGGACGAGGACGGAAAGAAAGCAAAGGCAAAGAAGGCACGCCGCATCAGGAAGTAATAAGCACCGAACCCGAATGATATAAGGGCTAAAGAGATCCCCGGCCGTATCGGCCGGGGATCTTCACTGTCAGGAGGCTGTCTCCGGCATACGAAAAAGCCTTGCTTTCTTTGACGGAGAGAAAAGTTTGTAATAGAATTATTCAGTTATCATGACTGTGATCAGACAGCAGCTTTGAGGCTTTGAATTAATGGATCACGGCTTACGGAGGGAGGCTTTAGATGGGACTGGAGTCCATATACGGTGATATTCTGAACGAGCATAATCTCAGACCCTCGCACCGGGGGAATCTGAGCGACCCCACCATAAGGCTTGAGGGTAAGAATCCGACCTGTGGTGACGATATATATCTGGAGCTTAAGGTGGGAGAGGACGGTACCATTGAAGACGGAGCCTTCAGCGGATCGGGCTGTGCGATATCCCAGGCGTCGGTTGACATAATGCTGGATCTCATCATAGGCGAGACTGAGGAGAGAGCCCTGGAGCTTTGCGGCAGGTTCATGGGTATGATACACGGCAGGGCTACAGAGGAGGATCTCGAAGAGCTTGATGAGGCATCGGTGCTTAAGGATATTTCACATATGCCTGCGAGGGTCAAATGCGCCGTGCTCGGCTGGCATACCATGGAAGAGATGATAAAGAATAAGGATTACAGCGGACACGCAAGGGGAGATCACGAATACTGCACCACAGAATGACTGATGCAAAGGGAATATCATCCCTGGTCTGGTAAAATACACTGCATATACCGCGGAGCGGCGTTTTGACTGACAGCTGATCTGATCTGCGGGAATAAGAATAAAACGGAGGAGAAAGCATATGAAGACACCAAAGAGACAGTCTCTGAAAAAAACATTGTTGAGTAAGATCATTATCCTGGTGGCAGTGATCATCGTGATAATAACCCAGATAAGCATCAAGCTGGCTGCGGATAATATCGAAACGCTCACACAAAATATCCTGGCGCGTGAGAGCGAGACCTATGCGAGTGAGGTGTACAACTGGTGGGACAGCATCGAGGAGAGGGTGAATCAGACCGCTGATGTCATGAGAAGCACCCCTGAGATGTCGGATGAGGACACTCTGGCAATGCTCTTAAAGCTTACGGAGCTTGACCCGGATTCGCAGGATATCTATCTGGCCAATGGGAATACCTCTGTTTTTCTTGACGGCTCCGGCTGGACGCCTGACGATACCTTTGTTTTCACGGACAGACCCTGGTATCAGGGAGCACTTGCAAAGAAGGGAGCTATTTTTTCCTCTGAGCCTTATGTGGATGCGTCTACCGGGAAGACCTGCCTGGCCTGTTCCATAATGCTTGAGGATAACGTGGTGCTCAGCAGTGATATAAATTTTGACAAGGTCGCTGAAAAGGTCAGCAGTTTCAGCTCCATATCCGGGGAGGCGAAGTACTATATAATAAATAAAGAGACAAAGGATATCCTTATCAGCAGTGTCGAAAGCAGCGTAGGACAGACTCTTGCTGATACCTCGGATCCTGTGGCTAAGGGGCTTGCCGCGGTCTTTGATTCCCTGGACACAAGCTACACGGGCGACGGCGGAAAGGTAAAAACGGCAAAGACCTCTGCAGGCTCCATGATGTATACGGCGACAGACATACAGAACACCTCATGGGTGGTGGTCAGCGCGGTTCCTTCATCCATTTTGAGCGTGACCATAGTAAAGGTCATGATCATTACCTTTGTGAGCGCTATCATCCTTCTTATAATTCTTTCAATATTGATCTATCTCATAATAAGCAAGGCGATCAATCCTGTAACCACGGTGACAGAGCGCATCACTGATATCAGCAAGGGTGACTTCACCGTGACCATTGTTCCCGAGGGCAACAACGAGATCACAACCCTTTCCGAAAGCCTGAATGGATATATTGAGAAGATGAGGGGGACGCTGAACAGCCTTTCTACCATATCCGGTGCCATGAACAGCCGCGCAGGGGAGTGCTTTGATATATCTCATACTCTGTCGGATGCCAATGAGAATCAGGGAGAGTCCATCGGAAGGCTTAATGATACCCTTTCCGGCATGAATGACTCCATTGAGGATATAGCCCATGCGGCTACAGAGCTTGCCGCCACCTCCAGCCAGCTCGCAAGGAATGCCGAGGATGTAAGGACACTCTGCGATGAGACCCTTGAGGCTTCAGGCAAGGGCAAGGAGGAGATGGCTGTCATGACGGGGAATATCAATACCCTTAATGAGACCATCAATGAACTTACCGCTCTTATAAAGACAACGGCGAAATCCGTCGAGGAGATCACCGGCATAACCGATACGATCAACGCTATATCCGGACAGACAAATCTTCTGTCGCTTAATGCTTCCATAGAGGCTGCAAGAGCCGGAGAGATGGGCAAGGGCTTCGCAGTAGTCGCATCAGAGGTGGGCATCCTTGCAAATCAGTCTTCAGAGGCTACCGATACGATCCGCAGACTGATAGATGATATCACGAAGAATATTGACGATATCAATAAGAAGGCTGATATCTGCGTGAAGGATATGGAGGCCTGCATCGGAGGCGTAGAGGGAGCAAATGAATCCTTCAATAAGATCTATGAGGATGTGGCAAAGGCGACCGACGGGATCAATGAGATCGCAAGCGGCATAGAAAGGATCAATGATGTGGCTTCCAACAATGCCGCTACGACGCAGGAGCAGGCTTCGAACATTACAGAGGTCTTAAGCCTCAGCGATATGATAGTGTCGGAGAGCAACAGGCTCCGTTCGGAGACGGAGAGCATAACGAGCATTTCGGAGAATCTGAACCAGTACTCCGACGAGATAAACTCCGATCTGTCACAGTACAGGATCTGAAGGATCTGAAACGCATCAGGCGTTTCAGACCCGTACTTGGCAGGATTCGGAAGAATCCTGTCTGACGAAGTCAGATTATGAAACATGCTTCCTCTGCATGTTTCATAACCCTCAGGATCTGAAACGCATCAGGCGTTTCAGATCCG
>CACZNY010000006.1 GCA_902782655.1 uncultured Lachnospiraceae bacterium | reverse complement strand
GTAAGCGGTCTTTCGGTATCTGAAAACGGGAATCAGATTAACTATTCCTGGAGACTGAGTTCGGTTCCGGAAGGATATGAAAAGGTAGAGTCTGAGAATAAGTCGGAAATAATTCTTACGTATATCCGTGAAAAGACATCGGCTTCGGTAAGCATAAACTGGATCGATGATAATAACCGCAGAGGAGCCAGACCGGAGAGCGTATCGGTTAATCTTCTCGCAAACGGGGATAAATGTGACAATGTGGTACTGAACGACAGAAATCAATGGAAAGCCGCTAAAGATGATCTTGTAAAGAAGAGAGCCGGAAGCGAAATAAATTATTCCTGGGAGATAGTTACCGGAGGTATATCTGATGAATACCATGAGTCGGCCAGAGAGACCAAGGGGACGGATACAACTATATCCATGACGATGGTACCTAAAAGGGGCAATTTGAGACTCCTTGCAGCAGATAAAGACAATAACACGATAAAGCTTTCCGGCGCACAGATTAGATTATATTCTGATATTGCGCCCTCGGCATCAGCTGCGCCTGTCACAAAGAACGGAAAGGTCTGTTATGAGGTAAGAAGCGAAAGCTATGTTTCTGACTCAAACGGTATTATCAGTATTAATGATCTTGAATACGGAAAGTATTACATAGAGTGTGTAGGTGCGCCCTCGGGATATACCCTGACTGATAAGGTCTGGAGTGAGATAACTGTCAATGGAGAGACGGGGAAACAAACGGATCATACGTTATATTATGCAAAAGAAGCTGCAGTAGTTTCTTTAAGTGATGCAGTCGTTATACTGTCCCAGTCAGAGTATGAGTATACCGGGAAGGCTATAGAGCCCAATGTAATGGTTACACTTGGCGATAAGACTCTGATTGAGGGGATTGATTATATTGTTTCTTACGTTAACAATATAAATGTCGCCTCCATGAAAGCATCAAAGAATCCTCCCACGGTTATCATTACCGGTATCGGAAATTATACGGGTGAGACATATGAAACGTTTTCTATATCAGTGACGGATATAACGAAAAAAAATGATAAGTCCGAATACTTCTGCAAGATAACCTTTGATAAGGTATCATACGTGTACAATGGATCAGAGTGCAAGCCTTCGCCGAAGGTTACAATGAATGGAGTAACGCTTAAGAAGGATACCGACTATACAGTTTCATATTCAAATAATATTGATGTGGGAGCCAAAGGCAGCACAGATTCCTATCCCATAGCAACCATAAAAGGCAAGGGGATATACACAGGGACGAGAGCTTTTTCTTTTAAGATAACCGCAAGGTCACTGAAAGATGCCGTGATAAACCTCGACAAGGGAAAAACCGTTAATTATACGGGGAACGAGATAAACAATCCGATATCGAGCGTTACCTTAAGCGGCAAAACCCTGAATGAAGGGACGGATTATGAGGTGGACAGCTCCAGCAGGCTCAAGGCCACGGCGTCCGGCAGTTATTCTGTAAAGATAAACGGAAAGGGTAATTACAACGAATCGGCCAGTACAACGTGGAGCATACGTAATACAGCATCGACATCAACATCGACAACAACATCAGGTACGAATACAAACAGTTCAAATTCCGGTTCGGATTATGTTTCGACGAAGACCAATCGTTCCTCTTCCAGCAGCACGAAGCCTTCCGGTACTACGACAGGCTCAAATACGTCTAAGACGGCAAGCGGCAATTCGGTCAGCGGAAATAAAACAGGCAAGGCAACAACCGGAGGCAGCAGCTCTTCATCAGCAGGCGGCCGCTCAGTCAGCGGGAATGCTGCCGGAAGAGATGCCGCGGATACGGTGGAAAGTACCGGATCGGTGTCTGATGACAGTGTATCCGCAAACACCTTCCCGGACGGGGAGATAAAGAAGGAAAGCTACGGAAACAGCGGAGGGCTTAAGAAATTTACCTATGACGGCAGCAGGAACGGAGTCATAGAGAATATCCTGACACCGGCTCCCGGGTACGAGAATGACCCGCCTGTGACCGGCGCAGTGGATGATATAGCTGCGGTAGGAGAGGCTCTCATGGCCGGAGACTTCAAGGAAGCGGTGGAGGACGGAGCCGAGCTTGAGGTCTGGGTCGATGTGCAGCCGGCTGAGGATACGGTTTCCGAAGAAGAGAAGTCCCTTGCGGAGAAGTATATCATGTCCATTACCGATAAGGTGGCCGGGCTCTGCATCGGCAGATATCTTGATGTAAACGTATTCTTCAGGGTCGACAGGGGAGTATGGGAAGAGGTCGAAAAGACCAATGTCCCCATTGCTGTTGATTTCAGCGCGCCTGACAGCATGAAGGCCCAGTCGGACAGATTTTACGTACTCTGCATACATGACGGGAAGGTAGAGCTTTTAAGCGATATAAACAGTGATCCTGATATGATAACCGTCATGACACAGTGGCTTCAGGCTACCTACGTGCTTTTGTATCAGGATGTGGATGCAGCAGCGGCAGGAGAGATATACGGTCCCTCTCAGGCGTCATTCTATACGGAGCATGATTCCTTTGATTTCACGGCTAAAGCAGCAGATAAGCCAAAGCATACACCGCCCAAATTCCTGGCAATAAGCTGGTTTATGAGCTCTTTCCTGGTTCTCGGAGGATATGGCATATATGAAGCTTTGAAGGATAAGGAAGCCTTTAAGGCGATGCTTGATTCACTTCCCAAACGCAGACAGACCTCCAAAACGGCCTGAGTCTTTATTCGCTGTAGCCGTAGAAGCCGAAGCCGAGCTCTTTTATATAGGCCTCGCCTACTATGCCGTCAGTGATATTCTCATCAAATACCTGGGTCCACATCACTACATGATCGATATGGAAGGTCTTTTCACCGCTTTCCGTATGAAGGGAAAGGGTCTTTGGAAACCATTCCGTCACATCCTCCTCATCACCGTTCCCGTAGGAGAAGGTGTCGAGGTACCAGCCGGAAACGTCCCCGCCGTCCCCCGGCAGATCGGGAGCAGGCTGGTTGAGCCTGTCCAGGGTGTATGAGCTCATATATTCCTTTATTTCCTCCTCATGGGGCAGGAGACAGGAGATATTGGTATCAAAGGCCTCCTTTGCAAGGGAATCATTTCCTGCGACAGCTGTGCCCATTTCCACATCCCATATCGATTTATGCTCATTGCCCCTCATGGTATAGGCAAAGCGGATGGATACGGGGGAGGCGGTATCATAAGCAGAACGGGAATATATCCTTGTTATTATAAAGGCGGGCTTTTCAATGTCACTGAATTCATCATAGGTGATGAAGCCGCTGTCCCCGGCGTTAAGCTTCTTTTTTTCGCCGTCCCCGTATTTTGCGGTCACGGTTCCCTCGGTGACGGTGATCCTTGTGGTATCGGTATCAGGATTGTAGGATACATTGAAGGTGGTGCCCTTTACGCTTAAGGAGGCGTTGGGGGTAATGACCTCGAAGGTGGATTTATCGCTTAGCTTATTGTCTATGCTGAAGACAGCGGAGCCCTTCTTCAGCTTTATGGTGACGGAGCCTTTCTTTTCATTGCCTGTGGCTTCCACAAAAAAGACAGTTTCAGCAGTAGCTCCGATATGCTTGTCGGAATCAATGAGCATGGCCAGCCAGGAGCTTTTGCCGGTGGATACCCTGTCGCCTGTCTCAAGCTGTATGCCTTTGGAAATGTCCACCGGCTCCTTTTTGCGCCTGACAGCCACCTTTCCGTCGTAATCCTCTACCTTTATCACACGGAACCTGCTGCCCCGTCTCGGGACGAATATGATGATGACGAGCAGCAGGATAATGACAGACAGAACTGCAGCAATGACCATAAGGACGGTGACGAGCTTCGTTTTTTTGGGCTTTTGATTTCCGTCATCAGCCTCGGGAGGATCAATACGGGATGGCTCGAAGGAAGCAGGACCCGGATCCGCTGAAGCAGGTGCAGCAGGATAAGGCGCAGTGATCCCTCCTACTTGAGCCGCCGGAGAGCTTCCTGCAGCAGGCAGACCGCTGGAAGCAGCGCCTGCAGCGGCAGGAGGTATGTATTGTCCGTTCAGATTATTAAGATTATTGTATTGCGGTATCTCACTGTTCATTGTCTTCATTGTCCCACAGGCTGTTGAATCTCATCGGAAATCCAATACGAGCGAAAGGCAGTACACTAAGTATCTGTACGCAGGACCATAACGAAATCAAAGATTTCAAAGTAAACGGTAGTACACTAAGCTCGTGAAAAACCTACTATGTACGCAGAACCATTACGAAATCAAAGATTTCTATGGTTCTTGTG
>CACZNY010000005.1 GCA_902782655.1 uncultured Lachnospiraceae bacterium | reverse complement strand
TATCTGCTGAAGACCATGACACCGGGAGAGATAATGAAGGCTCTGGAGGAATTCTTTTTAAAGCAGAAGGCTGACAGGATATAGACATTGGATTCATTTAAGGATTTGAGGAGGATAAAATAATGACAAAGACACTGAAGGTAGAGGGAATGATGTGCGAACACTGCGAGGCCAGGGTTAAGAAGGCTCTTGAAGCCGTACCCGGAGTGGAGAGCGCGGCTGCAGACCATAATGCAGGCACGGCAGTAGTGACCCTTAAGGCAGAGGTAGAGGACGAGGCTCTAAGGAGCGCCGTCGAAGCGCAGGATTACAAGGTTTTGGGAGTGGAGTAGAACAAGGAGCATAAGATGATAGAAATACGATGGCACGGAAGGGGAGGACAGGGAGCAAAGACCGCAAGCCAGCTTCTGGCGGATGCGGCCTTCATGTCCGGTAAATATGTCCAGTCCTTCCCGGAATACGGGCCGGAGCGTTCGGGCGCTCCGATCACCGCATACAACAGGATCTCGGATGAGAGATGTCTCATCCATTCCAATATCTATGAGCCGGACTATGTGGCTGTAGTGGATGAGACGCTTCTGGAGAGCGTGGACGTCACGGGAGGCCTTAAGGAGGCGGGGGCAGTGATAATAAACTCGGCCCGCTCCCCTGAGGAGCTGAAGCCCCTCCTTAAAGGCTATAAGGGCAGGGTATGTACCATAGACGCGAGAAAGATATCCATGGACTGCCTCGGGGCTTATTTCCCCAATACCCCCATGCTCGCCGCGGTGGTGGAGGTGAGCGGCTGCGTGGATAAGGAGCAGTTCCTTAAGGATATGGAGACCTCATACCGGCATAAATTCGCAAAAAAGCCTCAGGTGGTGGAAGGAAATCTGAAGTGCCTCAGGCTTGCAATGAAGGAGGTCAGATACTGATGGCTACAAAAGCAGCGGAAATAAATGAAAAGATAGAGTGGCAGGAGATGACTACGGGCTGTGAGATCTACGAGCCCGGGACCAGCCGGCTTACGAAGACCGGGGAATGGAGGTCTAAAACCCCTGAATGGATAGAGGAAAAATGCAAGCAGTGCCTGCTGTGCGTGCCCTTCTGTCCTGATTCCTCTATCCCGGTAAAGGACGATAAAAGAGGGGAGTTTGATCTGGATCACTGCAAGGGCTGCGGCATCTGCGTCAAAGTCTGTCCCTTTATGGCGATAGAGATCCGGTGAAAGCCGGAAGGCTGCGTAACGGAAAGAAAGAGGATATGATCATATGAGTATTAGAGAACGTCTTTCGGGAAACGAGGCTATAGCAACGGCCATGCGGCAGATAGAGCCTGACGTATTCGCCATGTTTCCCATCACTCCTTCTACGGAGATACCCCAGTACTACGCCCAGTATGTGGCTGACGGTCTGGTGGAAACAGAGTTTGTCTGTATGGAAAGCGAGCATTCGGCCCTTTCCGCCTGTGTGGGTGCGGAGGCTGCCGGATGCAGGGCAGTGACTGCTACTTCGTCCGCGGGACTTTCCTTCATGAATGAGATGCTCTATGTGGCGGCATCCATGCGGCTTCCAGTAGTCATAGCCGTTTCCTGCAGGGCTCTGACCGGACCCATCAATATAAACCATGACTATTCGGACTCCATGGCCGAGCGGGATTCCGGCTTCATACAGCTGTACGGAGAGAATAACCAGGAGGTATATGATAATTATCTGATGGCGCACCGGATAGCGGAGCATCCCGATGTGAGACTTCCGCTCATGGTCTGCGAGGACGGCTTCATCACCTCCCATGCCATAGAGAATATCGAGCTTGAAGAGGATGAGGCGGTGAAGGCCTTCGTCGGGAAATATGAGCCTCGGCATTATCTTCTGAATCAGAGCGAACCCCTCGCGGCAGGCCCCTATGGCATATCGGCCTATTACATGGAGGCCAGGGTAGCCCAGGCGGAAGCCATGAAGCGGGCAAAGAAGGTGATACTGGAGGTGGCTTCTGATTTTGAGAAAACCTTCGGGCGCAGCTACGGCTTCTTCGAGGAATACAGGATGGAGGACGCGGATATCGCGATGGTGATCATGGGATCGTCAGCGGGCACGGCCAAGGCTGCGGTGGACGGACTAAGGAGCAGAGGGATCAGGGCAGGACTTATAAAGCTCAGGGTCTTCAGACCCTTCCCCGGGGAAGAGCTGGCACAGGCTCTGAAGAACTGCAGGGCTGCAGCCGTAATGGATAAGAGCGAGGGCTTTTCCTCCTGCGGAGGACCGCTCTTTGCGGAGACGGCTTCTGCCTGCATCAATCTTGAAAAGCGCCCTAAGATCATAGATATCGTATACGGACTGGGCGGAAGGGATTTCACGGTGAAGGCTGCCGAAAGCGTATTCGCAAGGCTTTCGGATATAGCTTCCGGAGGAGAGACTGGGCCTGTCTACACTCATATGGGCCAGAGAGGTGAGGTATAAGCCATGGCATATAATCTGAAAAAAGAACTCAGCAAACCGGAGCGCTTCCATGCGGGACACAGGCTTTGCGCGGGATGCGCGGCGGGGATAGTGTGCCGCGGGATGATGAGGGCAGTGGATGAAAAGGACAGAGCCGTGATATGCAACGCCACGGGCTGCCTTGAGGTCTCCTCCTTCCAGTATCCCTTCACGGCCTGGGAGGACTCCTATATCCATACAGCCTTTGAAAATGCAACATCCACGGCCTCGGGAGTGGAGGCGGCTCTTCGCGTCATGAAAAAGAAGGGCAGGATACCTGAGGATCAGAAGGTGAAGATACTCTGCATCGGCGGGGACGGCGGAACCTATGATATCGGCTTCCAGTCTCTTTCGGGAGGCTTTGAGAGAGGGCATGACCTTACCTACTTCTGCTATGACAATAATGCCTACATGAATACGGGCACCCAGAGATCCTCGGCGACTCCGAGATTTGCCTCGGCGACTACTACTCCTGCCGGACTGGAATCCGTAGGAAAGAAGCAGGAGCAGAAGGATCTGACCGCCATAATGGTGGCACACGGCTCACCCTATGTGGCGCAGACCACTCTTTTCGGAAATCTTAAGGACTTCCATGAAAAGGCGCACAGGGCCATATATACGGAAGGACCTACCTTCGTGAACGTACTGACTCCCTGTCCGAGAGGATGGCAGTATCCCTCCGAGAACCTTATCGATATCTGCAGGGCAGCCATTGAGACCTGCGTGTGGCCGCTGTATGAGGTGGTGGAGGGAGAATACAGGCTGACCTACGAGCCCGCCAAAAAGCTTCCGGTAGAAGAATTCATGAGGCTGCAGGGGCGCTTCGCCCACTGCTTCAGACCCGGAAATGAATGGACGATAGAGGCAGCGCAGGAATACGTGGACCGGAAATGGGAGGAGCTGCTGGCAAAATGCAGTTAACATAAATCATACGAAACACGGAAATTGTTAACATAAAGATATTGACATAAAAACATTACATAAAATATTTACATAAAGAATTTACATAAAGTGTCAACATAAAAGGTTTACGATAAAATGATTATGTAAACATGCTGCTAAGGAAGCGTATTTGTATCCTAAGGGGGGAACATCCATGGAAAACAGACTTTTCACGAATAAGCACATCATCTCCTGGCTTCAGTATTTTTCCGATAATACGGACATTGATCTGGAGCATGTAAAGATCCTTGATATCACGAGGAAGAATAAGAACCTGATACCCACGGTGGAGTCCCACAGGACTGTCCTTGTCTTTACCGAGGCGGGGAATAAGGACATCTTCTACAAGATGTGGACGGTGGGCCTCGGAGACTGCGAGGTCATATATAACGAGGGCTCGGAGCCTATAGGAGAGATAAAGCGGGATCCGGTGTCAGCCATGATCGACCGCGGGATCAATGCTTCCGCAGGAATGATAGTGCTTAATCCCAATGCCAGAAGCACCGTGAAATTCGGCATGGATAATAAAAAATTCGCATCCGGCTCGGTGAAGTACGTGGGGAGCGAGATACGCTCCGTCCTCCTTTCCAAAATGAAGATAGATGAGCAAAAGAATCTCTGCGTCATCTCCGGCGAGTCCATAGCAGTGGAGGCTGCGATGATAAGCGGAGAGGGTACGGTCATCGCAGTGGAATATAAGGAAAGCGACAGGGAGACCATGGAGGAGAACGTGAACCAGTTCGGTCTCCAGAATGTCATCATAGTGGATCACGCAGGAGCCGATACAATGGACGGACTGCCTGTCCCGGACACTGCGATGCTCGTGGTCTCGGCAAGCTTCGAGCAGGAGATGTCCTATCTTACGGGTCTGAATCCCGAAATGGAATTCGTCATCTATACCCTTGACTTCAAGGCGGCAGCTTCCATGCGCGATATACTCGCCGGCTACGGTCTTACTGATGTGAATATCATCCAGATCGCGGTATCAAGGCTTACGTCCAAAAATGTCTTTGAAAACCAGCCGGCTCCCTGGATAATAACCGCAAGAAGATAGAGTAAAGCTCCGGCAAAGGATGCGCCCGGATTTGCTTTGAAATCTCAGCGGGGTCTTACAAGGGGGTAGTATACTGTCTTTTGTAAGTAAATATACCGGTTTCAGCGGCCGGAAGCCGATGCAGTAAACGCCAGAACGAAAAGAGTTTTGGCGTTTGCTTTAACTGAAAAAAACTTCCTGCCGGTATGTCATTATGCTAAACTGAAACTGTATCAAAGCCGAAATAAATATTGTTGGGTCAAATGATGCGCAGACAGCTTTTGACTTAGGGCACCGGTTTGTATTGTATTGTTTTTGGAGGGAAATCTATGGAAAGAAGTAAGGATCGCCTAAGGCTGCTCGCCGTTCTGCTTTCGGCGGTGATGGTTTTTTGTGCCATGCCCGGGGAAGCTTTTGCCGGGAGCGTAAAGTACGCGGCTCCGGTAAGCGGTGACGAAGAGACCGCTCTGTCAGAGGATGGGATCGAAGAGGCCGTGGTCTCAGAAAACGGGAATGTCGGGAAGGCGCGGCTGAACGCTGAAGGCGATGTGGGAGGAGACAGCGGGAACTTCCCCGGATTTACCGCATCCTACAGCCATACTTATACTGCAAATGCCGGGATCATAAATAAGGCAGAGCTGCCAGGTGTTTATTCCGTAAAGGCTGTGAAGGGGGATAATAAGAGCAGTGCAACCCTCGGTATCCCCAGCATAGCAAAGCAGAATCTTCAGAGTGCTCCCACCACGGAGTCGCCTGCCATCATACAGGGGGCGGCCGTTCCCTTCGAAAAACGGGTCTGTGACGGCTCGAAGATCGAATTTGAGAAAATAAGCGATAAACCCATATGTGCTCCCTATACGGAATTCAGATACAGTCTTATCGAAGAGGCGAATGCCAACGGAAACGGTACTCATACGAAGATATCAGGCTTCGACGGTACCTATGTGATAGTGCGCGTGGATGTGAGCGATCTTATAAAGGACGCGCCGGAGGGCAGCTATCTGCATATGATCTCAGCGGAGAATAAGGCGATGCTCACTGCGGTAGGAATGCAGACAGCTGACGGAAGGGTACGTTTCATCGATAATACCGGAACCGTGGCGGGCTGCTATGCCCTTTCGGGAAATGCCGCAGCCCTTAAGGATAAGGACGGGCTTACTCCCGATACCCCCTATGTAGATATCATCATGATGTCCTCCGGTACAATTGTCGCCGGAGCGGATAAGGGAACCTCGGAGGCGGTCAGCGCTGATTTTCCCATAAGCTTCTATGTGGATCAGACCTCTGATTACGATCCTTCCATAGAGTGGGATGCCGCGACAGGCCAGGTAAGAAATGTGGAGACCAGGGAGGTCATAGCGGATCAGACCACCGGCGGGACGGTGAAGACAGCCCAGTCCATGATACTGGATAAGTACTATAACGAAGCAAAGGCTAAGGAGGCCGGGCTTAAGGACGCAGATATCACAAGCTACGTGGTGAAGGGCGATGACCTCGAGCTTGAGGTAATGGTGGATGAGACGATAGATGATACCTCCACCGAAAAGGAATACTGGTCCTTAAGAAGGGCCATGGACTATCAGAAATTCAATAAGCACACCATCCGCCTTATGTTAGAGGTTCCCGTACTGGAGGGCCTTATCGTGGAGGATACGGAAGGCGTGAAGGACCGTGAGGTGGTGCTGGACGTAAACAGCTTTGATATCCAGATAGCGAACCATAAGGATAAGGATCTCGCGGGTCTTACCGTCAAAAATGCCACGCTTACCATCAAGGATGATTCAAATACCACGGGCGCGGAGCTGGCGGTAGGCAACAATGCCAGCATGTCGGTAATAGACAACGGTAAGCTCGTGATAGACAGAACCTGTCAGGTGGAGGTTGAATATGATGCAGCCTCTATCTCCGCAGGATCCGTGCCCAAGGACGATATCAACTACAAAAACGGAGTCCTCACCGTGGAAAACGGCGGTGAGATCGTAAATAACGGCGTGATAACCGTAGAGGGCAAGGAAGGCAAGGCGGAAGGAGCGGATGCCGGAACGATAACGAGGGATTATAAGGATGCCAGACTCACCATAGGGGAGAGAGGTACTCTTACCAATAACGGCTGTGTGCTCGTTAACGGCAGCCTTTATAATTATGGAACCATAGTCAATAACGGCAGCTATGAGGATGCCATAGTTTCCGTGGATCCCGACAAGGGCAGCTTTACCTATCACAGGGGCATGCAGCTCTCCTGGAAGGATGATATCACCCAGGGCAAGACTAATGGAGGAATACTGGCCAACGGCGTGGGTGACGAGGGGAAAAGGTATCCCGATGCAGTCTTTGTGAATAACGGCGACCTCGTACTTATCCCCGGCTACATTTATAATTATGCGACACTGAAAAATAACGGGAATGTCTTTATGACTGCCGTGGACGAGGTCGTGATCCCGATAACGGCTTCCCAGGATGCTCCCACCGTCACTGAGGAGAGGATAAATCTGGGCTATCCGGAGAGAAGCGATTTCCAGAATTATGACGGTGCGCTGATCGAGAACACCGGAAGCATACGCACGGCTGATTTTGAGATCACGAGCAACGGACGTACCGGAGATAAGAAAAGTGATGTAAGCCCTTATTTTGAAGAAATGATCCTCAGTGACTGGGGCGGAAAGATCATAAACAGCGGAAACGGCGTGATCGCTCTTTCCGATATCGCAACCCGGGGCGAGGTGCAGAATACCGGTAAGGCTTCCATGAAGGGAACCTTCTCCACACCTGAGGGCCAGAAGGAGGTCACGACAAGGATAAGGATCGGCAGCAGTGTCGGAGGTCATACGGGATCATACAGGGATTCCTCGGCGGTAAGATCGGGAGAGGTCTTCAATGCTTCAAGGACAGCCGGCACAGGGGAGGATATCTGGACCTACACTAAGCTTAAAAGCCTTGCGGTAACACCGGCTCAGGCCTCCGTGGGAAGCGGGGACACGGTAAAGTGGACTCTTCATGCAGAGCCTGAGAAAAAGGGAGAGGGGATACAGTACCTTATACAGTTTTCGGGCGATAATACAAAGGATAAGTATGTCGTCGTTTCTCCTGACAAGGATACCGAGATGGAAAGCCCCGCGGCGCCTGCATC
>CACZNY010000004.1 GCA_902782655.1 uncultured Lachnospiraceae bacterium | reverse complement strand
TTTCCAATTTAAGGAGGTGATCTATATGTACAGTTGTGTAAGGACTCTGTCTCTTTGCGGCTTAACGGGCAGGGAGATAAGAGTCGAAGCGGATATGTCGGAGGGCTTGCCGGTATTTGAAATGGTGGGCTATCTCGGCGGAGAGGTGAAGGAAGCAAGGGAGAGGGTACGTACTGCCCTGAAAAACTCCGGGGTAATTCTCCCGCCTAAGAGGATCACGGTAAACCTGTCCCCGGCAGACATCAAAAAAAGCGGCACCTCTTATGATCTGGCCGTGGCGGTATCACTGCTTAAACTCCTGAAAAAGATCCCTGAGGATGCGGGGGAGGGTATGGTGATAATAGGAGAGCTCGGGCTTTCGGGGGAGGTGCTCGGGGTTAACGGTGTGCTTCCCATGCTCATAGAAGCAAAAGGCCTCGGGATAAATTCCTGTCTGGTTCCCGCTGATAATATCGCCGAAGCATCGGCTGTGGAAGGGATGAGGTCTGCGGGGATACATTCGATAAAGGAGGCAGAGGAGTTCTTTGGCTCTGGAAATTTCATTCAGGAGGACATAGGTGATGAAAAGCAGGGCGATGGCAGACCTGAATATAACGTGGACTTTGCGGAGGTGAACGGACAGGAGAGCGCTAAGAGAGCCATGGAGATAGCTGCCGCCGGAATGCACAATATCTTGCTTATAGGCCCTCCGGGCTCGGGAAAGACCATGCTTGCGAAAAGACTGCCTACGATACTTCCGGAGCTTGCCCCCGATGAAAGGATGGAGGTCACGAAGATATACAGTGTGGCAGGGCTTATAAAGCCGGGGCAGGGCCTCATAAGGAGCCGCCCCTTTGTAGCTCCTCATCATACAATATCCTCTGCGGCCATGGCGGGTGGAGGCACCATACCAAGACCCGGGGAATGCTCGTTATCCCACAGAGGAGTGCTTTTTCTTGACGAGCTTCCGGAGTTTTCAAGGTCTACCCTTGAGATACTTCGCCAGCCCATGGAGGATAAGGAGGTGACTATAGCAAGAGCCGCGGCAAGCTATACCTATCCTGCGGATTTCCTGCTCTGCGCTGCCATGAACCCCTGTAAATGCGGATATTATCCGGACAGAAGCAGGTGCCGCTGTACCGATACGGATGTGCAGAATTATCTGGGAAGGATATCGGGGCCTTTGCTTGACAGGATAGATATCTGCGCGGAAGCCTCAAGGATTGAGTATAAGGATATAAGCAGCAGGGATGAAAATGAAAGCTCGGCTGAAATAAGAAAGAGGGTAGAGAAGGCTGTGCTCATGCAGCAGAAGAGATATGAAGGCACCGGGATCAGGTTTAATTCCGATATAGGGGTAAAGGATATTGACAGGTACTGTCATCTTGGAAGAAAGGAGGAAAAGCTTATGAGGGAAGCTTTTGACAGGATAGGACTTTCCGCAAGGGCGTATCACAGGCTTATAAGGGTTGCCCGCACCATAGCGGATCTTGAAGGAGCAGAGGAGATAAGCTGCGCTCATCTTTCGGAGGCAATAGGCTTCAGAAGTCTGGACAGGAGGTATTGGAATGGCTGAAACAAGATATATCACAAGATTTGAAGAGGAATTTCCGGATAAGCTGAGATTCATACCAGGATGCCCCGCGGGAATATATGTAAAGGGAGAGCTGCCTGATCCCGAAAAAAAGTCGGTCGCGATAGTGGGAGCAAGGGAATGCTCAGAATACGGGAGAAAGATGGCGGAATACTTTGCTTCCCATCTCGCTGCGGCAGGCGTTCAGATCATAAGCGGAATGGCCAGAGGGATAGACGGCATCGCCCAGAAAGCTGCCCTTGAAGCCGGCGGAAGCTCCTTCGGCATCCTCGGCTCAGGGGTTGATATAGTGTATCCCGAACAGAACAGAAAAATATACGAAATGATAGAGGGACACGGAGGCCTGATATCGGAGCATCCTGAGGGCACCCCTCCAAGAGGCAGGAATTTTGCTTCAAGAAACCGCATCATATCGGGAATGTGCGATATCCTCCTGGTGATAGAAGCAAGACTAAGATCCGGAACCTCGATAACTGTAAATGATGCACTTGAACAGGGCAGGGAGATATATGCCGTGCCCGGAAGGCTTACTGACGGGCTGTCTGCAGGCTGCAACAGACTGATCCTTGAAGGAGCAGGCTCTGCGCTTCATCCTGACGACATATTAAAGGCCCTCGGACTTCTTTGTGAGGAGCCCTTATCGGCAAGGGCTTTTAAGGCAGAAGACGGGCAGCGGAAAACAAGGTATTTCAAACTGACGCAAAAGGAAAAGCTGGTCTTTTGCTGCCTTGATCTTTATCCCAGAAGCGTGGATGAGATAGTGCACACCTGCCGGCTTTCCGTTTCTGATGTGCTGGAACAGTTAATGTCGCTTTGTCTTAAGGGAGCTGCCAGAGAATGCGCCCGCAGTAATTACATCCGTCTGGTTTAACTTGACATCACCTTCTTTTAGTAAGAAAATGAATGTCGGTCATTTTTGCCGGGGCTGTTCAAGGGCCCGAAGAACGATTGACTTCGGAGGGGGTTATGACAAAGATCGGAGAGCTGATCGCAAGATCCAGATATTTTATCCTGCTTATAGGCGGGCTTTTGATCATACCCTCAGTCCTGGGATTTATTGGTACCAGGGTAAATTATGATATTCTTTGTTATCTCCCAAACTCCCTTGAAACTATAGCCGGTCAGGATATCATGGTTGATGAATTCGGCATGGGAGCCTTTACCATGATAATAGTGGAGGGGATGGATGACAGGGATATAGGTGATCTGGCTGACAGGATAGATGAGATAGACCATGTGGAGAAGGTGCTCTGGCATGGAAGCCTGGTGGATCTTTCCATTCCTATCGAGCTTCTTCCCAAAAGGCTTAAGGACGGCCTGGTCAGGGGGGATTCCACTCTGCTTATTGCCTTTCTTGACGATACCACCTCATCTGATAATTCCATGGAGGCGGTCAAGGAGATGAGGCGGATAGTGGGTGAGAAATGCTTTGTCTCCGGTATGACAGGCATAGTAACCGATATAGCGGATCTTTGCATGAAGGAGCTTCCTGTATATGTGGTCATAGCGGCCGTGCTTTCCTTCCTTGTGCTGGAGCTTACCACAGAATCCTTCATTGTGCCTCTCTTTTTCCTGCTAAGCATCGGTATATCAATACTTTATAATCTTGGAAGCAATATCTTCCTTGGAGAGATCTCCTATGTCACCCAGGCTCTTACCGCAGTTATGCAGCTTGCGGTCACCATGGACTATTCGATCTTTCTGCTGGAAAGCTATGAGACCCAGAAAAGGAAGATCCCGGATGACAGATTTAAGGCCATGGGAGCCGCGATATCCAATACCTTCGTATCAGTGCTGTCAAGCTCAATAACCACGGTGGCAGGCTTCCTTACTCTCTGTGTCATGACCTTTGCGCTGGGAGGCGATATAGGCGTAGTCATGTCCAAGGGAGTGCTGATAGGAGTGGCGACCTGCGTCACCATCCTGCCTTCAATGATACTGATCTTTGACAGGGCTATAGAAAAGACAAAGCACAGGCCGCTTATAAAGAGCCTTGATAAGCCCTCAGCCTTTATCACGAAGCATTACAGAGCCTCCATACTTATCTTCATTGTGCTGTGCCTGCCTGCTCTTTACGGCAGTAATCATGTTAAGGTTTATTACAATATAGCGCAGTCCCTTCCCAAAACTATCCTTAGCAATATTGCCAACGACAAGCTGGAAGAGACCTTCGAGATGAACTGCATGCACATTATAATGATGGATAAGGATCTTGACTCCAGGACCAAGAGTGAGATGGTAGATGAAGTGGAAGGGGTGGACGGCGTCAAATGGGCGCTGGGACTGAGATCGGTCGTGGGTCCCATGATACCCGAGTCAATGATATCCGACAGCTTAAAGGAAATGCTTCAGGGGGATGAGCATGAGCTTGCCTTTGTCTGCTCAGAGTATGTATCAGCCACTGATGAAGTAAATGCACAGCTTGCTAAGATAAATGAGATAGTAAAAAAGCATGATCCCTCGGCTATGGTGATAGGAGAGGCTCCGATGATGAAGGATCTGCAGGATACCACTGATGTGGATCTGAAGAAGGTGAACTTCCTTTCGGTGGCGGCGATATTCATAATCATTCTTTTTACCTTCAAATCGATATCGCTCCCTGCCATCCTTGTCCTTGTGATCGAGTTTGCCATTAACGTAAACATGGCATTTCCCTACTATCAGGGCAAGAGCCTTCCCTTCGTGGCAAGCATAGTGATTGGTACAATCCAGCTCGGGGCGACGGTGGACTATGCCATACTTATGACCAATCACTATCTTACGAGGAGGCTTGATGGCAGGGATAAATGGGAGGCGGTGGGCAAGGCTCACAAGGCCAGCATGCTTTCGATCATAACCAGCGGCTTCAGCTTCTTCGTAGCAACCTTCGGCGTATCGGCTTACTCCCAGGTGGATATGATAGGCTCCATCTGCACACTGCTTTCAAGAGGGGCTCTTATCAGCATGATATCAGTCATATTCATACTGCCCGCAATGCTTTTGGTTTTTGATCCGGTCATCATAAGAACTACTATGGGATTTCATAAAAAAAAGGAGGCTTGATAAAATGAAAGTTAGAGGTACACTGGCTGCGGTATTTATAATGGTCATATGCTTTGCAACACCGGTATTTGCCGGAACGAGGCTGCAGCTTAAGGATGATGAGGTCTACAGCGGGGCTGGCATGACCTGGGACGGAAAGACTCTGGCTTTGAATAACTGCACCTTCAGCGGACAGATAAGGCTGCCCAAGAATTCCACCGTGCTGGTGAATGGCACAAATAACTTAAGCCTTGGTGAGCCTTATGACGAGACAGGGATACTCATAGGACAGGGAGCACTGACGATCACAGGCGGAGGAGTCCTTAATCTCGTAAACGGGGTAACGATCCACGATACCTGCTACTGCATTGTGGGGAAAAAGGAGCTGACCATAAGCGGGGTGACTATAAATGCCTCGGCACAGTCAGCGGCTGAAACAGATATCTGTGCGGGTATATCAGCCAGAAAGGCATTGAAGATAACCGGCTCCAATATTGTAAGCCAGGGCTCTTCAAATGCCAGGACCTCTGCGGGGATAAGAGGCGGTAAGAGCATTTTCATACAGGGCTCAAATATCAAAGCCACCGGCGCTACCTACGGCATTGTTTCATCAGGTGATGCAATGGGGATAGCCTTCAGCAATGTGGAGGCATCAGGAGGAAAGGCGGCTCTTAAGGCAAAGACCGGAATGCAGTTTACGGGAGTAAGCGGCGGTACGCCGGGAGAGGATAATGACAGATACTATGTCATGAACGGCTCAAAGAGGGCTGAAAGCGTAAAGCTTACAGCTGCGAACTGACCTCCTGTCCTCTGATTATCTGACGGATGGAGGTATCGATGTAGGGCTTCAGCTCATCTATTCCGAGGGGCTCTGAGTAGAGCACGGAGGAATAGGTGGTGGAGCTTACGAATTCTATTATCATAAAGATAAGCACTTCAGGGTTTTTGTAGGCCACCTCCGAGCTTTCAAAAAGCTTAAGGAAGACCTCCCTGAAGTCAATATCTGTCTCTTCCTTGCTGCTTATCAGCACATTTTTGAATATACCCCAGCTGAGATTCTTTGATATGAAGGTCAGCAGGGTCTTGTCCCTGTTGAGAAAATCTATTACGAAGTCTGCCATGAAGATTATCTTATCTTCAACACTGTTGATGTCGCCACGGCTTTCAAGCTCATCGGCCGCCTGACGGAAGATGGCGGCTGTCTTTCTGGCTATCAGCCTGTTGTGAATGTCGTATTTATCCTTGAAATAAAGATAAAAAGTGCCCTTGGCCACCCCGGCTCTTTCCACTATATCCGAAATGGAGGTCCTGTTTAAGCCCTTGCTGATAAAAAGCTCAAAGGCCGTGTTCAATAAAGCCGTGCGTTTATGATTTTTATTCTGTTCGATCTTTGACATAATGCTTAACTTGTGCCATAATATCCGGCGTAAATAAAAAATGACTCTTGGTCATATTGGGCTTCGGGATTATCCCGGGACCGCGGACTGACCGTAATATTTCCTGCTTATTGTATTTTATTACTTCTCCCAAATCAACCTTAGGAGCCGGATCATAATGAACAAATATCATAAACAGTGTATATGCATGGTGCTTATAGCCTCGATACTGGCCGGGGGAGCCGGCCTTGCGGGCTTTGCTGCGCGCCCCGTGACGGTACATGCCGAGGAATACAAAAACAGCGAAAAGGAAGAGGCTATGGAAAACATAGTGGAAACCGTAGCCGGGGTAAAAAAGGTTGATGACGGGGAATATGATAAGGAAGAGACGGTTTTCGTGATATCCGATCCCTGCGGAAATCCCACAGAGATCATAGCGAGCGAATGGCTTAAGAATATGAAGGGAAGCCCCGAGATAGAGGACAGATCTGAGCTTAAGGATATAAAAAACGTCAAGGGCTATGAGGAGTATAAGAAGGGAAAGGACGGAAGCCTTATATGGAATGCCGGAGGGAAGGATATTTATTATCAGGGCACCCCTGTAAGCGAGTCCCCGGTGGCTGTCCGTGTGACCTATTATCTTAACGGCAGTGAGATAAAACCGGAGGAGCTTAAAGGTAAGAGCGGAAGGGTAAGGATCCGCTTTGATTATGATAACAAAACCGATGCAACCATAGAAGTGGACGGAAAGAGCGAGCATGTAAGCATTCCCTTCACAATGCTTACGGGTGTGCTGCTTCCCAATGAAACCTTTTCAAATGTGTCGGTAGAAAACGCGAGGATCATATCGGAAGGTAATAATACCGTTGTCATAGGCTACGCTTTTCCTGGACTTGACAAGTCCCTGAAATATGATGAATTCAAGGAGGATCTTGACGAGGTAAAGAAGGATAAGGCAGAGGATCTCGATATATCGGATCATGTGGAGATAACGGCCGATGTCACTGATTTCGAGCTGAATTCCACCCTGACTGTAGCTTTGCCCGATGTCCTTCAGGATGTTTCCTTCACCGACAATATAGACACCGGGGCTGTCAAGGATGATATGGACGAGCTCGCGGATGCTTCAAAGGATCTTACAGACGGAACCTCTGATCTGCTGGACGGGGTGAATGAGCTAAAGGACGGCACCTCTGAGCTAAAGGACGGCACCTCCGAGCTTAAGGACGGCACCAGAGATTTAAAGGACGGCACCGAGGATATATTAAGCGGGAGCGCCGATCTCATGGACGGAGCGGAAGAGCTGAGGGATGGGATATGCCGGGCCTACGGCGGGACGAAAAAGATCGACTCGGGCAGCAGAAGGCTTGATGACGGAGCAAGCGATGCCTATAAGGGCTCGAAGGAGCTGAACGCAGGGGTAAAAAAGGTCGCTTCGCTGCTTAATTCCAAATCAGGGGATATAAGGACACTGAACAGCCTCGTGGAATATCTTGAAGGCCAGGTTTCCCCTGCCATGAGTGCTGATGATAAGACCGGAGCCGAGCTTGCATCAAGGCTCGTATCGATGAATGCCGCAAATGACAGGGCGGCAGCAAAGGCAGAGGCTCTGCTGGCTGTGATCTCAGAAAATGCCGCAAAGCCTTCCTTATCTGATGATGAAGCTGAAAGGGAAGGCTTAAGCGAGGAAATAAAGACTTCCGTATCTGAGGCTTCACTTGACGCAATGGTGGTCTTTGATGCAGCCCAGGGTCTTTCTTCCATAATAGAAGAGAAGATTGAAGAAATGGAAGAAGAAAAAGAAAAGACAGAGGAAGAGCTTTCAGAGCTTGGCGAACCGGATCCCGATGCCGGGTCCTGGACTGATGATACGGAAAGCGTCAGCGGAAACGGGAATGATGATGAAGAGGAAATCAGCCCTGAGGAGAGGCTTAAGGAGCGCTACAGCGGGTATTACAGGGAATATTATCAAAAATACTATGAGCTTACCGGGCGAATGGAAGCAATTGAGCTTGTGACAGACCTTCTGGAGGAAATATCGGAGCCCCTTGATTCCCTGTCCGTATCTGTTAACGAGCTTACGGAGCTTCTTACTTTGACTGCTGAAAAAGCCCGGAGCCTTTATCCTGAAGAAGATGATGAAGGCTCTGACCCTGAGGAACTTATGGAGCTTCTGGTCAGCGCAAATGAGATAAACACCAAGGCGGCTTCTTCCGTATGGGCTGCTGTAGAAGAGCTGCAGGCCATGAATATGCTTGATGACAGTTATACCTCCATCAGATATATGGCTTCCGACCCGGGCTCTTCCATGACGCCGGAGCAGCTTGTGCAGCAGCTTCTTTCAATACCTGATGATGCCATGAGAAATCAGGTCATGAGGCAGATGATGAGCGATCCCTCTACGCAGGTGCAGGCAGCTGCAGTCATAGCCTCGCTTCAGCCTGAGGTCAGGAGTGCGCTGAATATGGATACTGCTACCACGGCATTGCTCAATACCGTAGTCAAGGGGGTGGTGTCGCAGGGGATGAAGAGCCTCACGGATACCCTGGATTCGCCTGAAACGAAAAAAAGCCTTTCAAGGCTTACGGCAGGAGCGGGAAAGCTCATGGACGGGCTCGACACCCTGTCAGACGGAACAGATGACCTTAGGCGCGGTACAGAAGACCTGAGGAAGGGAATGAGAGATCTGGATGATGGCGGAGTGAAGCTCTACGACGGCACCGTGGACTTAAATGACGGGGCAAAGGATCTGGATGAGGGAGCAGGAGATCTGGATGAGGGTGTCCTGGATCTTGATGACGGAGCGGAAGAGCTGGATGACGGTGTGGGAGAGCTCCTTGACGGAGCCGAAGAGCTTAATGACGGCATGATAGAGTTTAACGATGAGGGTATACAAAAGCTAATGGATATTTTCGGAGATAACGTGACCGACATGCTTGACAGGCTTGATGCTATACAAAAAACAGGCGCATCATACCAGACTTTTTCAGGGAAAAGTGATGATATGCAGGGTTCTGTCAAGTTTATCTTAAAGA
Organism: uncultured Lachnospiraceae bacterium; assembly: GCA_902782655.1. Lineage (GTDB taxonomy): Bacteria > Bacillota > Clostridia > Lachnospirales > Lachnospiraceae > NK4A144. The sequence continues at coordinate 4,541 of CACZNY010000004.1, read as the reverse complement.
CCGGCGAGATCAAGTCCGATGAATAAATACGGTATTGACCTTTTATATATTTAGGGTGTACACTCCATTTTCGTGAATATCGCCGTTGGAGGAATTATTATGGCAAAGAATCTGGTAGTGGTCGAGTCACCCGCAAAAGTAAAGACTATCAAGAAGTTTCTGGGCAGCAATTATCAGGTCGTGGCTTCCATGGGACATGTAAGGGATCTTCCCAAAAGCTCCATGGGTATAGACGTTGATAATGATTTCGAGCCTAAGTATATCACCATCAGAGGAAAAGGCGACCTTCTTGCTTCTTTAAGGAAGGAAGTAAAAAAAGCCGATAAGATATATCTGGCAACCGACCCTGACCGTGAGGGGGAGGCGATATCCTGGCATCTTGAAAACGCGCTTAAGCTTTCACCCGGAGAGACCGATAAAAAGGTCTACCGCATCACCTTTAATGAGATCACCAAAAATGCCGTGAAGAAATCCCTTTCAGAGCCGAGAGACATTGATATGGACAGGGTTGATGCCCAGCAGGCGCGCCGTGTGCTGGACAGGCTCGTGGGCTACGGCATCTCGCCCCTTCTCTGGGCAAAGGTGAAAAGAGGACTCTCGGCAGGAAGAGTGCAGTCAGTGGCTCTCAGGCTTATCTGCGACAGGGAGGATGAGATAGAGGCCTTTATTCCCGAGGAATACTGGACATTGGATGCGGTCTTTGATGTAAAAGGAGAAAAGAAGCCCCTGAATTCACATTTTTACGGTGATGCCGAGGGCAGGATCGAGATAAAGAACGAAGAGGAAGCAGAAAAGATACGTGATTTCTGTGAAAAAGCTTCCTATAAGATAACAGAGGTCAGAAGGGGGGAGAGGATAAAGAAGGCGCCCCTTCCCTTTACCACCAGCACTCTTCAGCAGGAAGCCAGCAAGAATCTTAATTATTCCACTTCAAAAACCATGCGTATAGCCCAGAATCTCTACGAGGACGGTATCATTACCTATCTGCGTACTGATTCCACCAGGCTTTCGGATGAGGCAAGGCAGATGGCCTCCTCCTATATCATCGAAAATTACGGAAAGGATCATCTCGGGGGCTTCACCGAAAAGGCGAAGGAGGGCCCCAATGTGCAGGATGCCCACGAGGCCATAAGACCCACAGACGTGAACCGCACTCCCTCCGATATGAAGAGCACCCTTGGCCGCGACCAGCTGAGGCTCTATCAGCTCATCTGGAAGAGGTTCGTGGCTTCCTGCATGGCAAACGCCGTATATGATACCGAGAATGTGAGGATACTGGCTTCTGACAGATATGTCTTTACCGCCAGCGCCTCCAAGATCAGATTTCAGGGCTTTATGAGCGTCTACAATGACGGCGATGAGGATAAGGACGATAAGAATGTCATTTCATCGTCTCTTTCAGAAAAGAGTGTGCTCAAACCCTCGGAGCTTGATTCCAGGCAGCACTTCACCCAGCCCGCTCCTCATTTTACGGAAGCTACACTGGTCCGTACCCTGGAGGAGCTCGGCATCGGAAGACCGTCAACCTATGCCCCTACGATCACAACCCTTCTTTCACGCAGGTATATCACCAAGGAGGGACGCAATATATACGTTACCGAGATGGGAAATGCCGTAAACAGGATAATGAAGGATGCCTTTCCGACCATAGTGGACGATAAATTCACGGCAAACCTTGAGTCGCTGCTTGACGGGGTAGAGGCCGGAAATGTGAAATGGAAGACTGTAATAGAGAATTTCTATCCGGATCTGCATGAAGCCGTGGACAAGGCTAATTCCGAAATAGAAAAGATAGAAATAGCCGATGAGGAGACGGATATCGTCTGTGAGGAATGCGGAAGACATATGGTGATAAAATACGGCCCCCACGGCAAGTTCCTGGCCTGCCCGGGCTTTCCCGACTGCCGCAATACCAAGCCCTATTATGAGAGCATAGGCGTCGCCTGTCCCAAGTGCGGCAAGGATATAGTGATGAGGATGTCCAAAAAGGGACGGAGATATTACGGCTGTCTCGGCTTCCCCGAATGCGATTTCATGAGCTGGTCCAGACCCTCGGCGGTGAAATGCCCGGGGTGCGGCGGAATGATGGTGGAGAAGGGACAGAATCTTGTCTGCGTGAACGACGGGTGCAAGAAGATAATCCCCAGACCTGAGGAGACAGAATAACTTAAATTGTATTAAAATCCATACAATCCGCTTGCGTAATATTTTAAATTGTATTATAATTAATACAATCCTGACGGTGATATATTTTTGAGCAGCATAGAACTTCTTGACAGGACGAGAAAGATAAGATCGCTCCTGCATGATAATGAAGAGAACAAGGTGTCCTTTGATGATATATGCGTCCTTATGGGGAGCATAGTCCCGTCCTCCGTCTGTGTGATAAGCGCCAAGGGAAAGATCCTTGGGAGGGATGAGGGAGCAAGGTACCCGGAGGTATTCAGCAGGAAGAAGGGAGCCTTTATCGACGACAGCATCAATGAAAGGCTTCTGAGGGTTCTTTCCACCAGGGAAAATGTCAGGCTTGATACCCTTGGCATTGATGATACGGGAGTCCTTGAGACCGAGGCTCTTATCACTCCCGTGGAGATGGGAGGAGAGCGGAGCGGGACGCTTTTATTCTTCAGAAGGAACAGGGGCTTTTCGATAGACGATATCATCCTCTGTGAATATGCCTCCACTGTGGTAAGCCTGGAGCTTAAAAGATCTTTGGCCGAGGAGGAGGCTTCCTCAAAGAGACTGAGGTCTGATGTGGAGGATGCCATAGGAGCACTGTCAGCTACCGAAAGACTTGCGATAAAGAGTGTATTTGACGAGCTTTTTGCCGAAGAGGGACTTATAATAGCCTCAAGGATCGCGAAGGATACCGGGATCACGAGATCTGTGATAGTGAACGCCTTGAAAAAGCTTGAAGGCGCAGGGATAATCGCCATTAAATCGGCAGGAGTGAAGGGAACTCATATAGAGGTGCTTAATCAGGATCTATATGATGCCGTAGACGCGATGGAGCAAACTGAATAATTCCAAAACGGATTTTGGTCAGGAGGGGAATAAAAGACAGGTAAAGGGATTTATGGAAGCATAGGTCCCTTTTGTGTTTGTATAACGGTAGGCGCCGCAGCCTTAAATAAAAAAGCTTCCGGAGGATTTTCGTACAGGACAAGCTGATACTATATATAGTGTCCTCGCAAATGAAGGGTATCTATATATTGACTTTTTCAGGCTGTAATATATAATAATATGTCGTGCGTAAAGCACGAGGGAGGAAGGATATGATCAATTCTGATGTTTTTAATTATGTGGATGTCATAACGTCCGCGGCAGACGCTTCGTCATTGAGGAATAAGACGATAGCAAACAACATAGCGAACATCGATACCCCCCATTACAAGAGACAGGATGTTTCATTCGCCGCGAATCTTCAGCAGGCGCTTAAGAATTCCAGATTTGAGACGCTGGATCAGAAGGTTGCCTCCATTAATACAAAGAAGCTGAGAGGCGTAGTGTTTACGGATAATGAGGCCTTTTCCTACAGGCTTGACGGAAACAACGTGGATGTGGATACGGAAAACGTATATATGGCTCAGAACCAGCTCATGTACCAGGGGCTTACGAAGTCGCTCAGCTCTCAGTTTGAGCATTTCAAGGCCGTGGCCAAGTAGGGACATGATCCTTAGTCAGAAAATAACCGGGGAGGTAGAAGGATATGGGAGTATTTGACAGCTTCAGCATTAATTCATCCGGACTTACGGCTGAAAGATACAGAATGGATGTCATAGCGGAGAATATCGCTAACGCCAATACCACAAGGACAAAGGACGGCACTCCGTACAGAAGAAAGGTAGTGACCTTTCAGGAAAGATCCAATCCGGTGGCATCCTTTAATTCCGTATTGATGAATACCCAGAGCAAATACAACCGCTTCGTGGGAAGCGGAGTGAAGGTCGGAGGCCTCTACAGGGATAATGTGACGGAGATGAACATGGTATACGATCCGTCCCATCCCGATGCGGATGAGAACGGATACGTGACCTATCCAAACGTTAATATCGTCACAGAGATGACGAATATGATAGATGCGAGCCGCGCCTATGAGGCAAATTCCACGGCTTTCTCAGCCACCAAGGAAATGGCATTAAACGGACTCAATGTCGGACAGCAGTGATAAGCTGCATATAAAGCGGAAAGGCATTTCGGCCGGCAGGTTGATAGCATGATGAGGTGAGATCATGGATGTAGCACATATCAGTTCTTTTTTCAATCTTTCATCCCCTGCGGTGGAGGGAGCGGCAGTAAGATCCTCCACGGTGAAGTTTCCGGAGGACGAAAGCTTCGGGACCTTCCTTGATGCTGCGGTGAAGCAGGTCAATGAGACCAATACCTATCTGAAGCAGGAGGAGGAAGAGGAGATCAAGTGGGCTCTGGGGCTTTCCGAGAACACCCACGATCTCGCGGTGGCACAGTCAAAGGCGCAGACAGCCCTGCAGTATACGGTAGCCCTCCGCGACCGCTTCCTGGAGTCCTACCGTGAGATAATG
>CACZNY010000003.1 GCA_902782655.1 uncultured Lachnospiraceae bacterium | reverse complement strand
TATGATCTTTATCTTATTAAGTACAAGATCGCATGTCAGGGTAACGGTTTTACCCTTAAAGCTTATCCTGTGTCCGTATCCGTTTATAGTAAGTGTCTTTATTCGCCCCTTTGCGGGAAACTTTAATGCAGAATCAAGTTCCAGATCTCCGAGAATATCGATCGTACCTTCTTTTGCTCCCTTCGCCTTGGACAGGTCCGCGATACAGTCGTTCCACTCGCAGTAGCTCTTGCCTTCCGACCTTATCTTAAAGGCACGCAGATATACATTGGAACCCTTTGAATACAGGCCGAATTCGTAATTCCCATCAGTTACGTAAGGAGAGATATCCTCAACCCTGAAGATACTATTAAGGTTTTCTGCCTTACTCTTAAAGATAACCTGCCGGTCCAGGGCATCATATGAAGCCAGCATGATACAGCCTGAATTCTGTCTGCCGAGATTTATGGGTTTAAAGTCCGGTGCCAGATAAATGGTACCCGTTCCTGCTATACCCCGGCTTATTGTCACGGCCGAACCGGTAGGTACATTAAAGAGCCCGTTATCGGCAAGGTTCAGTTCACCGGCCTTAAATTTCTTATTGACGGCCAGACTGCCTGTCACAAGGGCCTTGCCAAAACCTGTGAGCTCCCTGAATTCACATGTTCCGTTTACAGTGACCTTCTGTTTTGAACCTCCCTTTACGATAAGGGATGCATCCTCTGTATTATTGACCGCAAGGTCACCCTTTGCGGCTTTTATAATCGCCTGTTTACATTCAAAGCTCACATTATCAAGCGTAAGCGGGCCCGCAGCAGCGGTTATTGATACATTGCCTGTCCTGCCTTTCTTATCGGACTTTATACTTATATCCCTGAGAGTAAGGCTCTGGGAAGCCCTGAGAGTGATGGCTGCATCACCTGTAAATGTGAGCGTATGCTCAAGGCCGTCTATCACGATCACGGCATCTTTTGCCTTGGGAAGATAAGGCTTTTTGACCGTGATATCATTTGTAAGGGCAAGATGAGTTGTTTCGGATTCAGGGGCAAGGGACAGGGCCTTAACAAATGACTCTGCGTCAGCTATAACTGTATATCCGTCCGGTACCGTTCTGGTCCACCGGGAATAAAAACCTGTATGTTCTCCGGGCATAAGTGAAGGAATCTCATCATCCTCACTGTTTTTCCGGTCCCAGCCGTCAAAGGCATAACCGGGCCTTACCAAAGATATGGCATCTTCATCAAGGTTGATCGCACTTCCCTCCTTGCCGGTTACTCTGTATATCTCAGCGCCATCTCCGTCATGGAAAGTCATGGTGTAATACTCGTCGCGGTCCCTGGCCACAACAATATTCCACTCCCCGTAGGCATAGTCACCGGTATCGTCAATGCCTTTGAACCTGATATGATAGATCCCTCTCTTTGAAAAAGTCACTCTGCCGTTCTTATCAAGGACTATTCCGTCCCCGGGCGTCTCTCCCGACTCCCACACGGGAAGAATATCGCCTGCAGTCCCATCACCGGATTTAATAAATGATGGTCCGATAAGCTCGTTCAGATCATAAGAAGTATCTGTATTTATATACACATTCAGCGGCTGACTGCAGTCAGCTGTCTGCATGGCTTTTAGATAAGAGCTTTCATGGATATCCCTGCAGTTTATCTGAACGCTTTGGGATGTGAATACCCTGCCCGAAGGGTCAACGGCTTCAACATGGATATCCGCAGTCCCCGGCGCCATGAACATGATAAAAGATCCGTCCGTCCTGACTAAGGGAGAGGCGTCCGTGCAAATCCTGTAATGCTTCCCGTTTTGGTCTGTTCCGAGTGATTCTTCGGTGATCTTGCTGCCCTCGGCGTCATAAAAACTCACCGGAATATCATCAGGGCCGTATTTCTGATATAGTTCAAAGTCATCAGTGATATCTTCGATAACGGCAGTATAGTCTGTATGGAAAAGCTCCATCACCTGCTCTGCAGTCTCGGGCATTTCCTCATTGTCATCGGTTATCCTCAGTCCAAGATAACTGAGATCATTTAGAGTGGAATATACAAACCAGGCCGGAGAACCATTACCCGGACCGCCGCCTGCTTCGGAGATCCCCGTATATTCCATGGTAAGTTCGCAGGGAGCCTCAAAGCATACCCCGTCTCCGGCCACTGTGGCATGAACCGTGTCAAAGCCGTAACGGCAGCTGTGAATATTTGCGGATGTATTGGTTTCCGATGACAGACCGCTTAATGCAAAGCATGAACTGTAATTATCGAATTCATCGGTCATAAAGCCGGCTTCATTCAGATACTGAAGCATTGAAACATCCGGTGATGTCTCATTTATATGATCATATATCTTCTTTATCTGCCCGGGTGTAAGATGTTCATCTGAGCCAACAAGATCAGACACTTTACTGTAATAGTCACTGTAACACTCCTTCGTATGCCAGCCGCTTACATATTCCGTATAATATCCTTCATTCATTACATTATTGTGGGACCTTTTCCCGGTCCATGGATTTTCTACCCTGTCAAGCTTACTTGAAAGCGGTATCTCTGCCTGTCCCATATCTATATAAACTGTGCTTTTATTCTTTATCTTATGACAGAATACACTGTAGAGGCTTATTATGCTGTTGGGGTTCCCGGCATCCAGCAGTTGTGCGTCGATGCTGTCAAGCTGTTGTTCCACAAGATCGGCAGGTACGTAGCACTTCAGGTATCTTTCGTACTCCACATCATCCGTTTCCCTGATCCTGCTGACCTGTTCATCTGTCATCATGGAAACATACAGTGAAGCGTTCAGGCATTCAAGCAGAGCGGAATATGAGTAGAAATATTCAGCCATAACCCTGTCTATGTATGGTTTTATCCTGTTGTATGCCTCACCGCTCATCATAGCTTCTTTTGCGGCATCATCATAAAGAACCTGATAGAGGTTGCGGCCCGCCGTGTCGCGATAGGTCTGTCCCGCCAGGAGGTTTCCGATAAGCCGGAACCTGTAGATCACATTGCCGGTATTGTTCCAATCCTTGTCATTGCCTATAAGATATGCGATCTCAATGTTTTTCTCCTCTTCACTCATGGTGTCGTCGGAGTTGATCACTTCGATCTTTCTGGCGATGCCGTTCCTGCCGTTAATCTGTTCGTGTATTGTATCAAGCTCTGACCCCACACCATCTGTGAAGATATCATTTTTTATCCTGTTAAGGGCTGTTTCGATCTCATCCGACATTTCCCTCTCAAATTTATCAAGCCTTTCATTCATTTCATTGCGAAACGAGGAGATATCTTTACTCAGAGAGCTTATCTCTTTGCTCATGTCCTTTAGCTTTTTTATAAGCTCTTCATTTGTAATGCCGCTGTTTCCAAGACCGTATGCCGCCCCCAGCGCATTAAGGGCAGGTGCAAGAGCCTTCCCGCCCGGGATCAGCTCACCGATGACCGCAACACCTGTCTGCCAGATGATAGTATCTTCCTTTTTATTTCCTGCAAGTTCAGGGGAATTGTCTTCCGAAAGGTCTTCGATGATTTCCGGTTCCCGGCCGGAAAATATAATATCAGGCTGTGCCGCACAGACCTTAACTCCTGTTAAGGGAAGTTCGCCCAGGATCAATGCAAAAGCAATGGCTATTGCGGCCGGTCTGCGCAATGTATATCCGTTCATCATATGTCTGCCTCCTATCTCACAGTGCATCCGTTTAGTACTGCAGTATTGTGTACTGCCTTATAGCCGTTTTGTTTAAGGACCCAGGAAGAATTGGCAGAACTTAAAGTAATGCTCTTAAGCACAAGATCACATCCTATCGTAACCGTCCTGCCTGCAAAGGTCAGTATGTGTCCGTTCCCGTTTATTGTAAGTGTTGTACACTTACCCTTTGCCGGAAGCGTTAAAGCCTTATCCATGTGTATATTCCCGAGCAGAGTCACCGTTTTGGCGGCGGCTGTTTTTTCTTTGTTTATATCGGCAATACAGTCCTTCCACTCACAGTAGGTCTTTGACCCGCACCTTATCTTAAAAGCGCGGAGGCAGACGCGGCCTCTTGTGTTCTTAAGTCCGTATCCGTAGTTTCCGTCCGTAACCTCCGGTGATATACAGCCGGTTTCGAATATGCGGTCTATATTTTTATCGCTGCTGTTAAAGATCACCGTATATTCATCTATGGTTTTTTCCGAAGCAAGGACGATGCTGCCGGAGTTTGACTTTCCAACCTTTATAGGCTTAAATCCCTGCGATAGCCTGATGGTTCCCGCACCCGATATACCTGCAGAGATACTTATGTCCGTATTCGCACCTGCATTTAATACTCCGTTGGTTCCGATATTAAGTTTTTTGACCTTAAGTATTTTTACAGGAGTAAGGCTGCCGGTTAAGGTTGCATTTCCAAAGCCCGCTATCGTGCCGGCAGTTACCCTGCCTTCGAGCGTAAGAGAAGTGCGGGGGCTGCCTTTGACCTTAAGGTTTCCTTCCATGATATCTTTAAGGGTCAGGCTGCCCTTTGATGCATTTACGTTTATGTTCCTGCCCGTGAATACAGCCTTATCAAGGGTAAGCCCGCCTGCACCGGCTGTGATAGCAATGTTTCCGGCCTTTCCCTTTGCATCTTCGGCTTTTATATTTATATCTTCAAATGCGAGCGGATAATTTCCCTGAGATTTCAGAGAAACATTTCCCGTAAATACAAGGGTATGCCCCATGCCGTCAATCACTATGCCTGATGCGCCTGATTTTGGCAGGTCAAGCCTGTCAAGAGTGATATCATTTGCAAAAGCGATCTTCGCCATTTCACCGGCAGGTGTTTCCGATATCGCTTTTTTCAGGTCTGATGCATTCTCAACCGTAATATATCCGTCCTTGATCGTTCGCTTCCATATGGCGACATAGGTCATATCCCCTTCAGGTATGGTCAGGGGCACTTCTTCCGCCTCACCGTCAGGCATGCCCGTATCTTCCACAAGGTCCCAGCCGTCAAAGATAAATCCCTCCCTTGTCTGGGGTATAACATCATCCTCTTCACCGTTAAGGTTCAGTTTGTTCCTCCAGTAGAATTCAACGCCGTCCGGAATCTCACTTTCTTCCAGTTCGGTGCCCGCAGCATTTGATATTTCATGGAGCTTTGTTCCGTCAGAATCAAGAAAGACCATGCTGACCGGTTCATCGGGAGCTTTAGCCGTAAAAACTACCCATTTGCTGTAGGCATAGTCGTGCTTCTTTAAATACTCCAGAGCCTTAACCCTTATGTGGTAGGTTCCGCTCTTCGTGAATACGGCTTCTCCGGTATTGACGTTTAGTTCAATGCCGTCCGAGGGTGTTTCCATTGATTCGAAATACGTATGATACGCGGGCGCCATATGCGGAAGCGTCGACACGGGAGCAGACGGAAGATACGAACCTGCCTTGATCTTTGTATTTAATCCTACATTCACGGTCCTAGGTTTTTCGTAATAATACTTCAGAAGATCGCTGACATGATTTTTTAGTACGGTGATCTGCTTCCACTCGGAATAAATGTTCTTGCCCTCCGGGTTCCTGGCATATACACGGGCTCGGCATGGTCCGTCTTTATGGAATATTACAGTATTCCCCCCACTATACGCAGGGGCGGCTTTTCCCTCGAACTGCCAGTCATAATATCTACCGTCAGAGAGTTTCTGCATCTTATCGGGTGAAATGGTTTTCCCGTCTGAGGTTTTGAAGGTAACGGAGTGTGAACCAAGGTCATATTGCTGATACAGCTCGTAGGCCTGTCCGAAATCGCCTATGGACACGGAATACTCCGTTTTGTCCGCCGGGTCGACCGGTTCGGCCGGATCATCCGGCAATTTCCCCAGCAATTTTAGGACTTCCTGCGCGGTTGAAGGCATCTGTTCGCGGTTAACTTTCTCAAATCCCAGAAAAGCTGTCCCCGAGGGAGTACAATACACATAATTATGTGTAGTCCAGTATTTGCGGCCATTTTTTGTGTATTCCGTATCGATCCCGCCATCCTTAGTCTTTATTGTCTGGGTTGATACACCTAAAGAGCACACATCCCTCTCGGTTTTTGGATTTCCCGGCATACTCAAATAAAAGGTTGGGTAATTGAACAGACATCCCCAATACCTGTCCTGTGTATAACTGACCGGCGACTTATTCATGGAGCCGATCGCAAGGAAGCCGTCTCGGGAGGGAACAGAAAAGCCGTTGTTCACGACATAATTATAAAATGTGATCTGCGACGGAAGGTTCAGTACATGTTCGTACATATCCTTTATATAACCGGTTTCAAGATTGTTCTTACCCTCCACAAAGGCAACCGCATCTGCGTAATATTGTCTGTAAGAGGAGTTCAGATACCATTGTCCTTTCAATGTATCAAAAGACAATACCCCCGCGTAAGAATTACCTACCCTTGTTTTGGACACCGAGGGGTTAACATATTTAACCAGCTTATCGGAGACAGCGATCTCCGTCTTACCGCCGTCTATAAAAATATATCTTTCATAATCTTTCTTATACTTAAATGAGGAATACATACTGATAACGCTTGAAGCATCATCGGCATCCAAAAGTTCCTTATTGATCCCGTCAACTTCATCCTTCACAAGACTCGTTCGTGTCTTGCAGTCTTTGTATCGATGATACAGAGTATCACCGAGAGCACGGGCCTCATCATCCGTCATACGGGATACTGTAAGGTGCGCAGACAGGCATTGGGCCAGCACAGTGTATGAGTACCAGTATTCATATACGACACGCTCCATATAAGGGTCTATCCTGTCATAAGCTTCCGACGAGAACATGCTGTCAAGGGCTGCATTATCATATAACACTTTATAAAGATTTCGTCCGTTTGTATCCCGATAGGTAGATCCCGCAAGGAGATCCGAGAGGTTATTGAACCTGTAAAGCGCATTCTGCGGGTCATCCCAATCCCTGTAATCACCAATCTGGGATGCTATCTCGATGGCCTTCGCCTGTTCGGACAGGTCACTGTTACCGGTTATCGTGTCAATCCTGGCGGCTATGCCGCTCACCTGGGTATGAAGGATGTCAAGCTCGGATCCGACACCGTTTATGAAGATGTTATTCCTCACCTTATCCAAAGCGGTATTGATCTCTTTTGACATTTTGCTTTTCAGCTCATTCATCTTTTGATCCATATCCGAACGAAAATCGGAAAGCTGGGCGCTGAGCCCGTTCACCTCTTTGTTTATACTGTTTATGGCTTTGCTTACATCCTCGGTTGACGTGCCGCTGTTAAGTGACGCGCCGAATGCGTTGAGCATTGGTGCGAGCGCCTTACCGTAGGGGACGAACTCCCCGACAGTTGCTACACCCGTCTGATAGGCTACCGATGCTGCCGAAGGTTCGGAACTTACCATATCAGCATTGACCTCATCGGCATCCTCCGGGATGTCAGACAGATATACGGAAGCCCTGGATATATCTTCCTGGATCAGGGAGTCATCCGATATAAGCTCAGAGGCATACGTCGTAATACCCGTTCCGTATACATCACCTGTAAAACAAGCTGTAATCACTATGATCGCCAGTATTCTTCCGGTATGTTTTTTTCTTCTCATTCAAATCCCTCTCACTCTGTATTTAACAAAGGTTAAACCCTTCTGTCTTCTTTACCATTCGGATGTCTTAAAGATCAGATACTTACCGTCGATCATTCTTCCGATATTATCCGGATCCTGCGTAAAAGCATATTGCTTCTATCTTTTCTCTTGACCAATGATCCTCGTTGCGGGTTTTCAGCATCTTGTCAAATAATCCCATAATACTCCTTATTTTTCATTATCCTTAGTCGAAAAAACCTGCTAATAATTTTATATGCTTGAGATTCTGTGATCAAAGCATCTATCTCTGCCCGGGAAAGCAGTCTTCCCGAATCAGCCGGCATCCATATTACTACCCTTCTCGGTTCTTTGACAGTTGAATAAATGAAAATCTTTCGCAGGCCTTGAAAAGCCTGCATTTTTTTTATCTGAGTCTTTTTTCATAAAAATGCCATATATGAACCGTTTCGTCAAGCGTGGC
>CACZNY010000002.1 GCA_902782655.1 uncultured Lachnospiraceae bacterium | reverse complement strand
ATAAGCATAGATAATGAGGGAAGGAAAGAAAACGGGACAATTACCTGGTATCTGAAGGAAGTACCTGCCGGAGAATCAAAGGCAGTAAGATTTACAGCAAAAATAAAAGGAGAAGCGGATCCTGTAAAGATAGTAAACAAGGCATATATGACTATAGGAGACAGGAAGCTTGAGACAAATGAAACAACCGTAAATGTACCGGCAGTAAGGAAGATAGAAGTATTGGGAGAAAAAATAAGCCCTTTGATAAAGCATGAAACGGCATCTGCAAACAGTGTTCTGGGAGAAAGAAAGATACCTACAGGGGACAGAGGGGACATTCTTGTTTTTCTGCTTGTCGCAATGTGCGCTTTTGCCGGGATAGTTGTAGTGAGGATAAAAAATGCATGATAATATAGCAGATAAATCTTTAACGGGATTATTTACTTTGATAATCTGTCTGTGCATTTTTTCCATTATAAAAAGTCTTTCCGGTTATCATACAGCAAGTGAGGAGTACAACAGTATTAACGAGAAATATCTGCCTGCAGATTACAGCGGTCCTCCGTCAGATGATGAGACAGATTTGTCAGAATGTGCCAGCACTGATTCCGGCGGGACAGATTTTGAAAGGCTTTATGAGATAAATCCTGATCTGGTCTGTATCCTGAATATTCCTTCCTTAAACCTGATGTATCCTGTAGTACAGGGTACGGATAATGAAGAATATCTGACACATACTTTTGAGGGTAATAAGAATCCTGCCGGATGTCTATTTCTGGATTATGAAAACGATTTATCCCGTACTGATAAAAATATCCTGATCTATGGTCATAATATGAAGGATGGCAGCATGTTCGGAAGTCTGAAGAAAATACTGGATCCGGGTTTTGATAAAGCAGGGACAAGAGCATATGTGATAACGGAAGATGGGACGCAAAGCTATAAGCTTGAAAAAGCTGAAGTAGTAAATATCGATGAATATAAGATCCCGGAAAATAAGGCCGGCAGAATGATTCTTTACACCTGCTGGGCAAATGATAAAAGATACAGGCTGCTGGTCACATTCCGTAGGGATGAGGTATCAGATCATAATACGGAATTCGCACCGTGTTCTGCCTCTTCGGTGGAAAAACCGTCAGCTTCAAGTGAACCTATGAGATAATCACGGTCTTCAGATGTAAGCTCCTCGTTTTCAACATATACACGTGCTGCTTTTGAAGCCTGTTCATTCCAGTCAGCTCCGCAGTTATCTGCTCCGAAGGTTGCCTCTTCTTCTGTGAAATAATCAAATTCCAGCTGATCGATCACTCCTGAACGGCTTAAAGGTTCTGACTTAAGATGTTTTTGAGCAGATTTTACAGCCTGCTCCTTCCAGTCGGCTCCGCAATTGTCAGCAGCGGAATAAGCCTCATCCGTGGAATAGCCCTCAGATTCAAGATACTCGACCAAACCGTCATATGAGGTGCTGTTTGACTTCAAATAATTCTTTGCACTTTCAAGTACCTTATTCTGACTTGTCTGACCACCTCCGCCTTCAGTGGACTGCGTGCTGCCCCTCTGGGGAGAATTCCCGCTGGGGGAAGGAGCTGGAGTTTGAGATGGAGCAGGAGCCGGGACAACAGATGAAGACGAAGAAGAGGCTCCGGCATCTGAAGTTATGGGTGGTATCTCTGCCGGCTCAGAAGCTGCTTCTCCTGTATCTTCTTCTAAATAATCCTCTTCAATATCTTCCGTATCCTCTTCTACCTCTTCATCAAATTCTTCTTCGTCTTCGTAGAACTCATCGTCCTCGTCTTCTTCGTCCCAATCTTCCTCATCATCAAAATCGTCTCCGAAAAAGTCGTATCCTTCATATTCCATGGACTTTTGAACTAAAAATAAAGTCAGGGGGACGGTTATTATAAGTATGAGCTCCAGAGAGGATATGACCAGAGCTATAATGGAAAAAGCATGATTACCTTTCTTTTTTTTGTTTGTAAGATCCTTTATCGCGAAAAATACGCTTAGAGGGAAAAAGAGAAAGGCAAAAACAAACGCAAGTACACTGAACAAGGTTGGCTTACGGTTGGGCTTTTCATCCGTTTCTTTTTTTTCGTCTTTATTTAAGGGCGGCGGCGATGGGGGCTGCACCTTTGCCTGCACAGGCATGGGGGGTTCCGGTGCAACAGAAGCCGGGTTAAAATGAGGCTCCGTCACAACAGGAGTCGGGTTAAAATGAGGCTCTGTCACAACAGGAGTTGGGTTAAAACGGGGCTCCGGTGCGACGGGAGTCGGATTGAAATCAGGGTTTTCAGTGGGTGCAAAGGGTGCGGGAATCCTGTCGGTAGGATAGCCGCAGTTTATGCAGGCAGGAAGCCTGTTGCTTATCATCAATCCACATTTAGGACACTTAACCATTGACATCTGCTTCTGTTTTCAACGTTTTCCCTTATTATTTCAAAACAACGCCCGGCAGGTATTACTTAAGCCGGCGAAAAGTCCGTTATTAAAATACCGGATGAGTTTTAAATACCTGTAGTATATCGAACGTCCTATCGCTTTTCAAGTTTTTTGCCAGCATTCTGTCCTCATGGTAAAATCTTTCCTATGAAGAATCGGGTGGGTTATTATGACATAGCGAAGGGCATAGGTATTATTCTGGTGATAATAGCTCACATTGAATATATGCCTTTGGAGCTCAGGCAGTATATCGTGACCTTCCATATGCCGGCTTTCTTTATCATAAGCGGTACGCTCATGCATCTTACAAAGGAGACGGGCCGGGAGATAAAGCCTCTGCTGGCAGGAAAATTTAAGCGCATAATGCTCCCATATCTTATTTTTTCCGTGGTTTATCCGGTAACATATTATCTCAGGTTTTTGATAACAGGAGACGGCTATTCCGGAGAGCTCTTTATACGGGATATCCTTGTAGGCCTCTCAATGACCGGAATATCGGTATTATGGTTCTTGCCGGCACTGTTCTTTTCCGAAGTCATCGTGCTTATTGTATTAAAAAGCCTTAAGAAGCCGGTATTATTTGTTCTCTGCCTCCTTTTGCTTTTGGGACTGTGGTTCCTTCCGCTTTTCGTGACTTTTATGGGTTTATTCATATGGCGGATGGAATACTGCTGCGTTCTGGTGCTTATAGGTTATGTTCTGCTTCCCGTTACAGACAGGTTAAAGGACAGGACTGTCCTCCTGCTGCCGATATCTGTCATTCTTTTTATTGTCCTTTATTTTACGGGGATCGCCAATGATATAGTGGATCTGCATTATATAGTTCTGGGAAACAAGTTCCTTTATTATCTTAACGCGACCATGGGATCTTTGGGTCTTATACTGCTATCCATTTTCATGGAAAAGATCCTTAAAACCTTAAGTCCCGCTCTTCAGTTTTTCGGCAGGCACAGTCTTTTCATAATGCTGACCCATATTGATTTCATGATCCTTTATATGGCAGAGAGGCTGGCGTTTGCCGTATCCGGGGCGGTGCCGCGAGGAAAAGAGATAGTGTTGAATCTTACGGCCACGATCGCCACTCTGACAGCTGAAACGATTTTGATCATTTTTTGGGAGAAGCTGAAAAAATGTGGTATACTGATTTACGGTGACTTTATAAAAAGCAAAGAGTAGCTTATTACTCGGAAAGGAAGCAAGGATATGGGACTGATCAAAGCAGCGCTGGCATCCGGCAGTACTGTGCTGGCCGACCAGTGGAAGGAGTATTTCTACTGCGACTCTATGGATACGGATGTACTCATGGTCAAGGGTCAGAAAAGGACAAGCGCAAAATCAAGCAATACAAAAGCATCCGATAATATCATTTCTAACGGCTCGGTAATAGCCGTGAATGAGGGTCAGTGTATGATCATAGTAGAGCAGGGAGCCATAGTAGATCTTTGCTCTGAGGCGGGAGAGTACACATATGACAAGTCTACAGAACCTTCAATTTTTTCAGGAGGTCTGGGACAGGGAGTAAAGGACAGCTTCAAGACCTTTGGCCGCAGATTCACCTTCGGTGGAGATACCGGGAAGGATCAGAGGGTATATTTTGTTAATACAAAGGATATCATAGGAAATAAGTATGGTACTCCCGAGGCAGTGCCTTTCAGGGTCGTTGATAATAATATCGGATTGGATGTGGATATATCCATAAGATGTAACGGCTTATATTCCTTCCGAATCATAGACCCCGTTCT
>CACZNY010000001.1 GCA_902782655.1 uncultured Lachnospiraceae bacterium | reverse complement strand
TACAAGCGCCAAAAGTCTAAATGGCGTTTGAACTTGTTCAAAAAGCCATTTGACTTTGGGCATCGTTGTATCAAAACAGTGATTCAGTACTTTTGGTGTTCGTATCATATGATTCAGGAGGTATCAGATGAATTCAGTTATCACCATAGGAAGACAGTTTGGTTCCGGAGGCCGCGAGATCGGTCAGATAGTGGCGGAAAGATTCGGAATCAAATGCTATGACAAGGAGCTTCTCGCCCGTGCCGCCAAGGACTCCGGACTTTGCGAGGAGATCTTCGAGCACCATGATGAGATGCCCACAAACTCATTTCTTTATAATCTGGTAATGGATACCTACTCCTTCGGCTACAATTCTTCCTCCTATGTGGATATGCCGGTGTCCCATAAGGTTTTCCTCGCTCAGTTTGATACCATAAAGAGGATTGCCGATGAGGAGCCCTGTATCATAGTGGGAAGATGTGCCGACTATGCCCTGTCGGAGCGTGATAACCTTATCCGTATCTTCATCTCCGCGAATGAGGATGCGAAGGTTAGCCGGATCATGAAAAGATTCAGCCTCACCGAATCCCAGGCTCATGATATGTGCGTAAAGAAGGACAAGCAGAGAAAAAGCTACTATGACTATTATTCCTCCAAGAAGTGGGGAAATGTAAATACCTACGATCTTTCGATTAATTCCTCGGTGCTCGGCCTCGAAGGCACCGCTGAGCTCATAATTCAGTATGTGAATGATGTGGAGAAGGCGAGACGGAAATGAATACCGCCTGTTAGTCCTGAGAGAGGTTTCTAACTGCCTCTATTGCTTCTTCGGTGCTGGTGACGTAGTGCATGGTGCTTGAGATGGAGGAATGGCCCATCAGCTTCTGGACCTTTTCCACATCTCCGGTCTTCATCAGCATGTTTTCAGCGAAGGTGGTGCGAAGCTTATGGGGAGTAATGCGGTCAGCCTTGTCCGGTACTGCGGAAAGCATGTATTTCTTCACCAGCTTCTGCACCGATCTCACACTTATCCGGCCGCCGGATCTGTTTAGGAAAACCGCCTCCTCCTTATCTGAGGGCTTATAGGAGGGTCTGCCGTTTGTAAGATAATCATTCATTATCTCCTCTGCCCTGTCGCTCATATAGACCGTATCGAAGTTGCCTCCCTTGCGGAAAACCCTGATACCGTGCTTTGCAAAGTTTATATCATTGACATTCATACCCACCAGCTCGGACACGCGGATCCCCGTATCGAGGAAGATGGTGCAGATCGCGGTATCCCGTTTGGAGGTCTTCAGGTCATGAAACTTCTTCTGATTCTCGGTAAGCTTATCCCCGGATTCTATTACATCAAGAAGCTCCTGCTTCTCATCCCGTTCAAGATAAACTATCTCCTTTTTCTTTACCCTGCCCCGCTTTATCAGCTCCACCGGATTAGAGCGGATATATCTGTGGGCGGCAAGATAATTAAAAAGCCTGTTCAGCGACACCATATAATGCATGATGGTGGTCTCCGAGCACACCGAATCCCCCGGATTGCTCTTTCTCTTCTTCGGCATCCTCAGATCATGAAGGAACTCCGCTATATCGGCATCGGTCAGAAGCCCCATATCATCGGTCGTTATCTGTATCATCTCCTTTTTGCCGAAGTACGGATTATTCTCTCTCAAAAACTCAAAAAAGGTCTTAAGCTGTGAGGCATAGGAATAAAGCGTCATTCCCGCCAGATGGTTTTCCTCCGCCATGAAGAAAGCCCTTACAAAGGAGGGCATCTCCTTCGATATGGCGTCTGCCTTAAGCCTTGCCTCGTTTTCCTTTTGATCCTTATACTTCATCTGCTGCGCAGTTTCTCCAGTATCTCTTCAAAATATGCGGGGATCGGGGCTGTCACCTCCGTGCGCCGGCCGGTGGCAGGAGAATCAAAGCCGATAAAATAGGCATGCAGGGTCTGTCCGTATGTTTTAATCCTTGCCTTCCTTGCACCGTATACCTCATCCCCTAGTATCGGATGCCCCATCCTTGTCATATGCACCCTGATCTGATGAGTGCGCCCTGTTTCAAGAGTACACTCGACATATGAAAAATCCTTAAAGCTCTCCAGCACCCTGTAATGGGTTACTGCTCTTTTTCCCGCAGGATCGACAGCCATCTTCTTCCTGTCCTTCCTGTCTCTTCCAATGGGAAGATCCACGGTTCCCTCTTCAGCATCAAAGTGCCCCCATACTACGGCTCTGTAGCGCCTGTCGATGCTGTGCACCTCAAGCTGCCCTGCTATATTCCTGTGGGCCTTATCATTCTTGCACACTATCAGCGACCCCGTGGTGTCTCTGTCTATCCTGTGCACTATTCCGGGACGGAGCACGCCGTTTATCCCCGAAAGATCCCTGCAGTGATACATGAGAGCATTTACCAGCGTCCCGCTGTAATGCCCTGCAGCGGGATGGACCACCATTCCCTTGGGCTTATTGATCACCAGGACATCCTCATCCTCATACAGGATATCAAGCGGGATATCCTCAGGCAGGATATCAGGGAGCTCTGATTCCGGAAGAAATAAACTGATCTCATCTCCGGTCTCCAGAGTATGGGAAGGCTTTACAGCCTCTCCGTTGACCCTGACCTCGCCGTCCTTTATAAGCTTTGCTATCCTGGATCTTGAGATCTCATCATAAAATTCGGATATCCCCTTATCCAGCCGATATCCCCTGTATTCATCGGAAACCGTAAATGAAAGATCCCTACTCTCCATCCTCAGCTTCGTCTTTCTCTCCGGTTTCTTCTTTATCCTTGTCTTCTCCCGGGTCTCCGGTCTTTTTTTCAGCTTCGGCTTCTTCCTTATTTTCGTTATCTGCCTTTGCCCCGGCTTCAGCTTCTTCCTCTTCTTCGGCCTCTTCCTTTGCTTCGGCTTCTTCCTCTTCTTCAGCCTCTTCCCTTGCTTCAGCCTCTTCCTTTGCCTCTGTCTCCGCCCTGGTTTCAGTCTCCGGCCGAGCCCCGGCTTCATCGTTCTCTCCGGTCTCCTTCTTTGCTTCGTCCTTATTCTCTTCCTCAGCTTCTTCCCCTGCCCCGGTCTCTTCCCTTGGAAGCATGGAGGAATGCACCTTTACGGTATTCGCCTTCTTCATATCAAGATCCTCATCCTTGTATACGAAAATGAAGAGTATCACGAGAATTGCCGAGGAAACAGTGACATATATGTCAGCCACATTGAATATCGGGAAATCTATGTAAATAAAATAAAGAAAATCTATCACATAATTAAGGGTGAACCTGTCATAGAGATTTCCTATGGCTCCCGCGCCTATCATCACCAGACAGATCCTTAAAAGCCTGTACTTTGCCGTAGCGGGTACCCTTATCAGAAGGTAGAGGACCAGAACTATGAAAACAATGCCCACCACAATGAAAAGCGTCCTCATATCCTGCAGCATCCCGAAGGCGGCTCCCCTGTTCTCCAGATATCTGAGCTCAAACACCTCAGGTATGAGCCTTACAGGCTCTTTATCCTTAAGCTTCACCGACGCCAGTATCTTGGTATATCTGTCAATAAAGACCAGAAGCCCCATAATGATAAGATCAAGCACTACAAAGAATGCTCTTTTCTGCTTACTCATCTCTTATTATCAACTCCTTTATCCCTGAAAGGATCTCCTCATCACTTACCGTGGTATCAATATAAGCCCTGCCCACCTTTTTAAGGAGCACAAAGCGTATCCTGCCCTTATCCATTTTTTTGTCTGCCTTTGTAAGAGCCAGGATCTTATCGGGATCGGCATCATCAGGCAGGGTGATGGGCAGTCCGAAGGGTACAAGCATATCCCTTATCTCATACATTTCATCTGCCGACAGCATCCCTCTTTTATATGATATGCTGCAGGCGGCTACAATTCCGAGCGCCACGCATTCACCGTGCTTTAAGGTAAGATCCATGTATTTTTCTATGGCATGTCCTATGGTATGTCCGAAATTCAATAAAGCCCTGTCTCCTTCTTCAAAGGGATCCTTTTCAACCACATCACGCTTTATCTCAAGGGATCTTTGTATCATTTTAAGTATTACTTCAGGCTCCTTATCATTGATCTCGCTGAAATTATTGATAAGCCACTCATAATAAGCCTGATCCCTTATCAGCCCGTGCTTTAATATCTCGGCCATCCCCGAGGAAAACTCCCTGTCAGGAAGAGAAGAAAGAGTTTTAAGGTTCATATAGACAAGCCTCGGCATCTTAAAGGCGCCCACCATGTTCTTGTATTCATCAAGATCCACGCCCGTCTTGCCTCCGATCGAGGAATCTGTGCAGGATAGCAGTGTCGTGGGAAGCTGTATGAAATCCACTCCCCGAAGATAGGTTGCCGCAGCAAAGCCTCCCATATCGCCGGTCACTCCGCCGCCCAGTGTAAGGATCAGATCCCTGCGGTCAAGGCTCAGACCCTTAAGCGCCTTATAGATATCCCTTACCGTATCCAGGTTTTTGTATTCCTCTCCTGCATGAAATACATAGCTGAAGATATTTTCCGATATCTCTTTGAGCGAAGCCTTTACCTCCTCGCCGTAAAGAGGAAAAACATTATCATCGGACAGGATACATATCCTGCGCCCCTCGAAGCCCAGCTCCTTAAGCTTCCCGGGAAGAGCTTTAAAATCATAGGTCAGAATGATCTCGTAGCCCTCTCCTTCCTTTGTCCTTACAAAAAGCTTATCTCCCATAAAATCTCCGCCGGATCCTTTAAATAAAACAACACTTCTTAAATTCCGGAGGCTCCTTCCTTTCCAAGAAAGAAAGCTGCGGAAACTCCGCAGCTTTCATTAAAGTCCGGTTATATCCCTGTCTTACTTCGCGATGGCAAACATATCGAACTGTCCGCCCCCGAAGCTCTCAGAAAAATCCCCCGATATATCTACGCTCCTGGGTGTCACGATAAATATATTCTTGGATATCTGCTGAAGATGACCGTCAAGAGCAACATTTGCGCCAAAGGTTATATCCATTATCCTCTGAGCCGTATCAATGCCTATCCCCTCAAGGTTCACCACAACAGTCCTGTTCTGAAGAAGCGTATCTATAATAACCTGTCCGTCCTCGACGGTAGTGGGCTTCACGACACAGACACCCATTTTATTTGAAAAGGATGCATTCTTCCTCTTGCTGGGCATCTGTGTGATCTTTGCCCTGCGCGGTCTGTCCTCCTCATCATCGTAAGCACTCATGTCCCTGGCGGTGAATCTGCTGCGCCTGGGCTCTAAGACCTCATCCTCATCATCCATAAAATCATCTTCATAGTCCTCGTCGTCGTTAAACTTCATTGAATTGAGGAATCTGTCTAAAACTCCCATTATAAAACCCTCCCTAGTTTATTCGGAATTGTAGTTCCTTGCTCCAAATATGCCGGTACCAACCCTGACCATCGTAGCTCCCTCTTCTATGGCCACCTGATAATCGCCGGTCATACCCATTGACATAACATCTACCCGACTATTATGCCCTATCCTGTTCATTATGTCAACATAAATTTTCTTCAGCTTTACAAAATATTGTCTGTTTAGTTCGGGATTCTCTACATTTGGTGCTATGCACATCAAGCCTCTGACGTTTACATAAGGAAAACTCATTGCATTTACATAAAACTCTTCTGCTTCGTCCGCTCTTACACCGTACTTGGTATCCTCGTCAGCAATGTTCACTTCTATGAGTATATCCTGCTTCACTCCGGCCTTTTCCGCCCTTTTATTTATCTCCTCCAGTAGCCCGGTATTGTCCACACTGTGGATGAGATCTACCTTTCCCACTATGTATTTAACCTTATTTTTCTGCAGATGGCCTATCATATGCCAGTGCACGTCATCCGGCATCTGAGGCATCTTTTCCACCAGCTCCTGTACCTTATTCTCGCCGAAGACCCTGGCTCCGGCCTCATATGCTTCCATAAGATCCGATAAAGGCTTTGTCTTGCTGACGGCTATAAGGGTCACGTCCTTTCTGTCCCTGCCTGCCCTTTGACAGGCTTCCTGTATGTTCTTCTCTACTGCTTCAAGGTTTTCCCTTATCATTTCTCCTTGTCCTTTCCGATATCCGTGTCAGTCACGAAATCACTGTCATTTACTCCGTCTCCATCCAGCACTATGTAGTCATATACCTGAAGGTCATACATGGATTCGGAGTCCACTATCGAATACTCCTTATTTGAATTAATCACGTTGATCTTTGTAAAATCGGCATAACCCTTGTTCATATTATATACACCGCTCAGGACCTCTTTATCGCCCACAGTGTAGGTCTCGGAGGAATCCGGCTTTACCAGCACATCTCCGTTGGCAAAGACGGAGCTGTCTATGTAAAGCCTGTTGTCCACGCGGTTATAGATATCGGCATTCACATATTCTGTGGATTCCGTTCCGCCCTCCACATATATCTTCCTTAAAAAACCGGCCGAATCCTTTGCAGAGCTGTCTGTCGCAAACTCCGAGGGTATCACATAAAACTCCCTGTTCACTATGGCGGAATTAGGCACCTTAAGCCCCTTGACCTCATCAAGGATAAGCTCGATATCCACAAACCTGTCCGCGGCAAAGGCCATCATCGAATCCGAAAAATACAGCACACCGTAATTCCTGTCTTCGTTGGTTATGATCTCCACCTTCGCCAGGGATTCGTAGTCGTTCTTCAAAAATCTTGTCCTGATAACGCTGTTGCTGCTTATGGCATTGGCTGTCGTCTCATCGAGAGGAAATACGACCTGCCAGTTTTCGCTGGTCACAAGCCTGAATGCCGGATCCCCGCCCGATACCAGGTCTCCGTCCACAAGCTGGGTCTTCTCATAGGCGCCCTCGTCAAAGGTCTCCTCAGTCACGGTGGATGCAGTGATCCCGTCCAGATTGTCATAGTTGTAGACCACGATGCCGCTGTCCGGCGAATACCCCATGTCCACCAGATCTCCATACGCATTTGATGAAATGGATCTTAAGTCCTCCAGCGCGCTCTGGTTCGCAAGCTTCCTTACAGTCCCCTTTATGGAGTCCTGCATCCTGTAGACATCATAGAAATCATTATCCGAATAGGTGGAAGAAAAGCCGTAAAGCTCCGACCTGAGCTCATACAGTGCCTCATCGGAGAGCACGGCATTGACCGCCGCCGAATCCTTGATCATTTCCGAAAGGACACCGCTCTCGTCTATGGAATAGACAAGCCCGCCCTTACTTACATGCTCATCCTCACCGGCATAATAATTGATATAGCCGTTGTTATTCGCCGAAACCATCTGCTCTACCCTTATGGCCACACCCCTGTAGGTGCTGTCCACGGCAAGGGATCCCTCCGTCACCTCATAGCCCGCAAGCTGGGTGACGTGCATCCCTGAATATATTATAAGGATTAGATATATCAGTATGGCGCCGAATATAAGCGAACCGGCGTTTATATAATGTTTTTTTTCGCTCTGATTATGTTCCGACATTATTCAAAAAAGGGCGGGAATACCCCGCCCTCCGCTGATCCTTCAGTATACTTGTCAAAGTGCCACTATCACCTTTTCAGCCATATCCTCCGGAAGCTGGTCCTTCGTGACGGATATGCTGATCGTGGCCGTTACTCCGTAATGCTCGCTGAGCTTATCGATCTTTCTTAAAGCTTCTATATAATCATCATCCCTTACATAAGCTGTTTTCAGGAAAGCATCTATGTAAAGCTGCTCCAGATCATGATCCGCCGATATTATCCCTGCAACGAATCCGTAAAACTCATCAGTATTTGATAAACCGTACTTACTCACATCCACAAGCCTGATGGAGTTTTTGAGCTCCAGTATATGGGAAGAATCCTTGTCTACAAATACCAGGCTTCCCTTTGCGTTCTTTGCTGCTTCATTAGCCTTGTCAAGCAAGACCTTGGTCTTACCCTTTCCTTTTTCTCCCGTGATAAGCTGTATCATAGAGGAGCCCTCCTTAAATAAAATATTAAAATGTCCGCGGCTGCTGCCTGAGATATCTTTCCGTACCGTCACCGGCAGAACCCTTATCCCCTGAAGCTTCTTCCAGAAGTCTTCAGTTGACTGCTTCAGTCAGACGGCACAAATGAAGTATAACATAAAATTCCATGCATGCACAAATAATATTGCACAGATTATAGGAAACGACAAAGTTCTTTTTACTTTGGCGTTTCCTGCGCCGGATTTTGGCCGCTCTATCGGCATCTTCCCCGCAAAATCCTGGTGCATCCGCCAGAGGCTATATAGCGGACGACAAAACGATTCAGACGCCAAAAGTACTGAATCACTCCGTACACTTATGCCAAAGCATACGGCATTATCCTTTTTCAATTCTTCACGCTGCCGAGATAGGCTGCCTTTACCTTCTCATCCTCCAGAAGCTCCTTACCGGTGCCCTCCATGGATATCCTGCCGTTTTCTATGACATAGGCCCTGTGAGCCACATGAAGCGCCATATTGGCATTCTGCTCTATGAGGAGCACCGTGGTCCCCGCTTCATTTATTCTCTGTATGATATCAAAAATGCCCTGTACCACTATGGGTGCAAGCCCCAAAGACGGCTCATCCATCATAAGCAGCTTCGGTCTCCCCATCAAAGCCCTTCCCACTGCAAGCATCTGCTGCTCTCCTCCCGAGAGTGTGCCTCCCTCCTGCCAGGATCTTTCCCTGAGCCTCGGGAAATAACCGTAGACCGTTTCGATATCCTCTTCCAGATCGTCATTCCTTAAATATGCACCGATCCTCAGATTTTCAAGCACCGTAAGATTGGGGAAGATCCTCCTTCCCTCAGGCACCATCATAAGCCCCCTGGAAACTATGGCAGTGGAATCCTTTCCCGTAATATCCTCGCCCTCGAAGATCACACTTCCGCTCTTCGGCTTCACAAGCCCCGATATCGTCCTGAGCGTAGAGCTTTTGCCGGCGCCGTTGGCTCCAATAAGGGTGACTATCTCTCCTGCTCTGACATCAAAGCTGATGCCCCTGACCGCCTCAATGCCGCCGTAGCTGACCATAAGATCCTTTATCTGTAAAACCGCTCCGTTCTCTTCACTCATTCTTCTTCCTCGTCCGAAACACCGAGATATGCCTCTATCACACGCTGGTCGGACTGAACCGCCTCAGGTACGCCCTGCGCTATCTCGCTGCCGAAATCTATGACATAGATATAATCTGAAATATTCATGACGAGATCCATATGATGCTCTATCAGGAAAACAGTAAGCCCGTATTTATCTCTGATCTCCTTTACGAAGTCCGCAAGCTCCAGTGTCTCCTGCGGATTCATTCCTGCCGCCGGCTCGTCAAGGAGCAGAAGTTTGGGATCAGTGGCAAGCGCCCTTGCTATCTCAAGTCTCCTCTGCAGGCCGTAGGGAAGGCTCGTGGCAAGCTCATCCTTAAGCGAGTCCAATCCCTGCTCTTTCAAAAGCTCCATGGTCTCATCCCGCATTCTCTTCTCTTCCGAAAGATTGGTGCGGAAGGTGGCCGAGAAGACGTTCTGCTTCGCCCTCATATGCTTGGCCGTCAGGACGTTTTCAAAGACCGTCATGCTCTTCCACAGTCTTATATTCTGGAAGGTCCTTGCTATGCCCAGAGAGGTTATCTGATCCGGAGTAGGAGCAAGCTTCCTTTCTCCGGCATATTTATCGGCATTGATACCCTTGTAGGTTTTTGCATCCCTGCCGGTGGGATGGCTTCTGATCACAGGCTCTCCCATGAATTCGATAAGACCGTTGGTAGGCTTATAGACACCGGTGATACAGTTAAATGCCGTGGTCTTGCCCGCGCCGTTCGGTCCGATAAGTGCTATTATCTTATTCTTCGGAACATCAAGACTCAGATTGTTCACGGATACGACGCCTCCGAACTGCATCGTTACATTTTCAAGATGTAAGGCGATATCATTTTCCATGCTCATATTCCTTCTCGGATCCGGCGCCGCTATCCGCCCTGACCCCGGCACCCTTCTTGTCTTTACCCTTAAGTCTGTCCGTTATAAGCCTGAAGCTTATCTCCCTGTTGCCCATTATGCCCTGTGAGAAGAAAAGCACAATGACCATGATGACGATTGAAAACACCACCATTCTGAAGCCGTTGCGAAGGAGCGGCACCTTGAAGCTTCCGATATACATCTCGCTGTCAAGGAATCTGAGCCACCACTCGGAGCAGGCCACGTACAGGAAGGTAGCAAGCACTGATCCGCTGACGGAGCCTACACCTCCTATTACCACTATCAGCAATATCTCATAGGTCATCACCGAGGTAAAGGCCTTCGCCTGGGCATTGGCGACATACATAGCAAAAAGCGCGCCTCCCACTCCGGCAAAAAAGCTCGAAATGACAAAGGAAAGCATCTTGTGCTTAAAAAGCCCTATCCCCATTGCCTCTGCCGCTATCTCATCATCGCGTATGGATTTGAAAGCCCTTCCGTAGGATGAATGAATGAGCAGCACAATAAGCACTATGCATACCGTGGTGATAAGAAACGGAACAAAGGTGGAAAGCCTTAATACAGTATTTCCCGAGGCATCCGTAATGTTGAAGCTTGAAAAGGTCGGGAAGCCCTTTATCATATTAGCGCCGTTGGTAACGGGACCGAGCTTCTGCCACTGGAAGATGGCGCGAAGTATCTCGGCGAATCCGAGAGTTGCGATAGCCAGGTAGTCACTCTTAAGCCTCAGCACGGGAAAGCCTATGAGATAAGCAAAAAAGCCGGCCACACAGCCTGCCGCAATGATGGAGATAAGACAGCCAAGCACCATTCCCACAGCGCCTCCTGCCCCGTCCGTACCTGTGACGGACTGGATGATATCGACAATGGAAAAATCAAAGGCACAGCCCCCGAAAAGATAGTAAACCTGATCCTTCTGGGCTGAAGGAACGGTGAGTATCGCATAGGTATAGGCTCCTAAAAGCATGAATCCTGCCTGTCCAAGAGAAAAAAGTCCCGTAAAGCCGTTTAAGAGATTCATGGAAACCGCCACAAGGGAATATACTGCCGCTTTTTTCAGCACGGTGAATAAAGGACTCGTGGGCTGAAAGATCTGCGGAAGTCCGGGTATTATATCACTCAGATTCTCCAGAAGGATCACGGATAAAAGCAGGACTGCGATACCGATAAGGGAGGGCAAAAGGCTTTTCTTCTTTTCCATACTCCCCCCTTACACCTTATCCGTCGCCGCTTCTCCGAAGAGCCCCTGCGGCTTGAATACAAGGATTATGATAAGGAGCGCAAAGGTAAATGCGTCCGAAAAGACCGAAACATCCCACGAAGACGGCAGCCCCTTGATTATGGTCTCGCATATCCCTATGAGAAAGGCTCCTATCACGGCTCCCGGAATGGATCCTATCCCGCCGAAGACAGCCGCAACGAAGGCCTTAAGTCCCGGCATAGCACCGGCCATCGGAGTGATGGCGGGGTAATTGGTGAAATAGAGTACGCTGCCTATGGCAGCCAGGGCAGATCCTATGATAAAGGTGACCGAAATGACGGAATTGATCTTTATGCCCATAAGTCGGCTCGTTTCAAAATCCTTTGATACGGCTCTCATCGCCATGCCGATCTTCGTATGGTCTATAAGCTGGGTAAGCCCCAACACCAGAGCCAGCACAATAACCGGGGTTATTATGACCACCCATTTGGTCTGGGTTCCCGCCACATTCACTGTATGGGAAAGGAAGGGAATATCAGGATAGGTCATGGGCTGTCCGCCTGTCACATAGGTGGCTGTATTCTGCAGCAGGTAGCTTACACCTATGGCAGAGATCATGACAGACATCCTCGGAGCCTCCCTGAGTGGCCTGTAGGCTACCCGCTCGATGGTGAAGCCCAGTACCACTGTAAGCAGTATGACCAGAGGAAGCGCCACCGGTATCGGCAGTGATGCAGTAAAATAAATGCCCATAAGCCCCGCGACCATAAACACATCGCCGTGGGCGAAGTTTATGAGCCGCAGGATCCCGTAGACCAGAGTATATCCTATTGCAATGAGAGCGTACTGCCCGCCGACGGAAATGCCGGAGAGCAGTACGGAAATCACATATTCCATATATCCTTCCCTGTAAAGATCAGCTGCCGGAGCCTGTCTGCACCTTCTCGAATGCCCAGGTGCCGTTTGCCGTATCTGCAGTCTTTATATAAGCCGTGTCACGGACAGCATCCCCTGCCTCATCAAAGGCTATGGAGCCGGATACGCCATCCCATGTCACACCGGAGATCGCCTGCTTGATCGCTCCCTTGTCAGGTGAGCCTGCAGCCTTGATCGCCTCAAGAGCTACATAGTATGCATCATAACCCATGGCCGTCACTGCGGATATGGTGTCATTTCCGCCGTTAGCGGTAAGGGCGGCGGAATTGCCGTTGATATAATCCTTGATACCCTTATCAAATGTCTCCGAACCACCCTCCTGATAGAAGGTTGATACGTAGAGCTGTATATTGGTATCCTTGGTCGCCTCAAGCACCATATTGTCATCAAGTGTATCGGAGCCCAGGAAAGGAATGCCGATATCAAGCGATGCAGCCTGCTCCATTATCTGCTTTGCATATGCTATCGACACGGGGGTGAATATGACGTCCGCGCCCTCGCTCTTTGCCTTATTGAGATATGAAGTGAAGTCCGAGTTGTTCGTAGGGAAGGAGTCGGAAATAACCTCTCCGCCCGCGGCTTCAAATACCTGGGTGAAGAAAGCCACAAGTCCCTGATCATATTCATTTCCGTTCTCTCCGAGGCAGTAGGCCTTCTTTGCCGAAAACTTATCCATTGCGAAATTTGCAAGCACGTCAGCCTGGAAATTATCCAGGAAGCAGATCCTGAAGTAGTAATCATTTCCCGCCGTGACATTGGGGTTGGTGCAGGTAACGCCGATAGCGGCAAGCCCTGCTTCCTCAAACTTGGGGCCGCCTGCCATGGAAACACCTGAGCCGTATGATCCGAGTACAAGAGCCACGTCCTTTCCGACCAGCTCTGAAGCCGCTGAAGGCGCCTTGTCCGCAGAAGAGCCGTTATCTGCCATAACAAGCTCCACATTGTAGGTCTTTCCGCCGACTTCCACGGTAGGCGTCTCGGAATTTGCGTACTGCATTCCGAGTATCTCCTTTTTACCGCCTGATGCCGAATCTCCCGTAGAGGGCTCGAAAACTCCGATCCTTATAGTATCGCCTGATGCCGCGCCTCCGCCTGATGCATCCTGTGCGCCGCCTGCAGGAGCCTGTGAGCCGCAGGCTGCCAGAGAGAAAACCATTACACCGGTAAGAACAGCTGCCAATAACTTTTTCATAACTGTCATGCCTCCTTGAAATAAAATACAGACGCCGGATTATAACGACGTCTTTGTCGACATACGACGGAATATTTTAGATTCTTTTTTATTGATTGTCAACCTCAGGAGCCTGCTTAAAAAGCCTATTGAAGAAGGGTAAGCATGCTGTTTGTCTTATCATAGAGCACTTCGGCATTGTCAGCTCTCATGACGACAGAGATATAGGCGCTGTCTGTGGAGTCCTTGGAAAGAAGCACCAGACAGCTCCCCGCGGCAGCCGTAGTGCCTGTCTTCCCGCCTATCACGCTTACCGTGGCCGGAGGGTTGCACTGTCCCTTAAGATACCTGTTGGTAGACTCGCATTCAAAGGCGACCTCTCCTCCCGAGGAATCATGATATACGGTGGAATAATCACGCATCCCTATTATCTCTATGAATTTCCCGTAGGTTATGGCCTTATTGAATATAAGATACATATCGTAGGGCGTCGTATAATGATCTTCATCCTGAAGTCCGGAGGGATTGACAAAATGAGAGTTTGTAGCGCCAAGCTCCACCGCCTTTGCATTCATCATATCCGCAAAGCCCTCTATGGAGCCGCCTATGTTTACGGCGATAAGATTCGCCACATCATTTGCGGAATAGATCAGAAGAAGGTGAAGCGCCTGATCCAGCGTCATGGTATCCCCTGCCCTGAGCTTTATCTTCTGCACGTCATTCGCAGTCAGCACACAATCCTCGTTTGCTGTCAGGATCTGATCCATATCGCAGTTTTCCATTGCGACCAGGGCAGTCAGAACCTTTGTCATGCTCGCAGGATAAAGCCTGGCATAAGGATTGCGGGAATAAGGAGTCTTCTTTCCCTTCAGATCAAAAAGCACCGCGGCGGCGTAGGAGTCAGCCCCCGTGGCTATTTCATTGTCGGATGCGGATTCCTCCCCCGGAATGCAGAGCCCTGCCGCAAAAGGCTCGGCACATTCCCTTAATTCCTGGGACTCAAAACGAAAGGCGCTCTTTGTGGTGTCCTTATCGAAAGGTATGTCATATTCAAGCTCACCGCAGCC